>CANRAQ010000008.1 GCA_947628725.1 uncultured Bacilli bacterium
GCAATAGTAAAACGATAAAAAAACTAGATTTTTCAATATCTAGAAAAGATTTCATATTTAAAACTGTCAAACTAAGGAGATGATACTGGAAATACTTCTTCAGCTAAAAGAGTTATTACAGTTAAGTAATTATAAATTCAAAAAATAGAATAAAAAGTGTTCTATTTTTTTCTTGATGTGATATAATAAATAGAAAAAAACGGGAGGTAAGTATGAATAATTATAAAATAAAATTAGTTATATTTATAATATTGGTAATTATCCTCTCTATTATTATGTTTTATAGTGTATTTGGTTTTAATATATCAATATTAAATTTAGATATGATAAAAAAATCTAGAACACTTAAAGAAGATCTTATAAGTGAATTAAAGATCAATGGAATAGATACTGCTTATGACAAAAATAATAATATATACTACTATAATGTAGATTCTAAAGAAGAACATAAAAATTATATATTAAAATTAGATTTAAAAGATGGACTAAAATATAAAATATTGAATAATAATTTTAATATAATAAAAGTCGATTATGATAGAGTATATGAAATAGTAGTATATAATAAAGATTCTTATAGTAAAATTAATTTAAAATTAACAAATTTACCTATAATTAATATAGAAACAAATTCAACAATATCTGCAAATGATACTGTATCAAAATTTGAATATATTAATTCATCATTATTAAATAAGGTATCAAATTTTAGTACCAAAATTCATATAAGGGGCGCAACATCTAGAACATTAGATAAAAAGTCATATAAAGTAGACATTTATGATGATAATTACATGGGCGATAAAAAAGTTAATTTTTCTGAATTTTATTATGGTTCATCATTTATATTAGATGCATTATATAAAGATCCATCTAAGATTAGAAATTTACTTTCTACTGAAATTTGGAACGAAGTATCATCAGATTTTACCGATTTTAACATATACAGTGAATTTGTTGAAGTATTTATAAATAATGAATATAAAGGATTATATGTATTAACTGAACCAGTAAATAGAAGCAATCTTAATTTAATAAAAGAAACTAAATCTAATAGTGCCATTATTAAAAATTCTAATTGGAATTTATTAAGTGATAAAAATATCATAAATAAATTATCTGAAAAGAGTTATTTAAGTTATGAAATAAAATATCCAAATGATGAATCTAAATATAATGATACTTGGAAAAAATTCTTTAACAGAACATATGACTATTATGATAAAGATGTAAAAAATACAGATGATGTTATAAAATCAACCTTTAATTTAAAAAATTATATTGATTTAGTTATATTTAATTCATTTGTAAACAATGCAGATTGTAAACTTATAAAGAATATGTATTTTTATACTAATGACATATATGAGGATGAGTTATATATGCAACCATGGGATATGGAATTTACATACGGATTATATTTTAATTTAGATTCTAAAACTTTATCAAAAACTAAATTAGATACTTTTAGTGATATTGAAGTTGAATTAAAAGAACCATATGCTGATGAAACTAATAAACTTATAGTAAATAGATATAAAGAACTTAGAAAGACAGTTTTAACTAAAGAAAACTTTGATTCATATTTAGACAGTTATAAAAGTTTACTTACTAAAGGTGCGACTAAAAGAGATTCAAATGTTTGGTATGAATACGATGTAGAAAATGAAATTGAAAATATAAGAACATGGTTATATGAAAGATTAGTGTATTTTGATGAATATGTAGGGGAAATTGAAAATGGAATATAGAAGTGAATTAAAATATAATATAACTAACAAAGATTTTGAATTATTAAAATGTAATTTAGAATCATTATTAAAAAAAGATTCACACTGTCCAAATGACTATTACACTATTACTAGTATATATTTTGACAATTATAAAAAAACTTCATATAACCAGGTTAAAGATGGAATTAGTGAAAGATATAAATATAGAATAAGATTTTATAACTATGATAGCAATTTTATAAAGTTAGAGAAAAAGAAAAAATCAAATGGATTTACAAATAAAAAAAGTGTTATTATAACTAAAGAATTTTTATATGATATTTTAAACAATAATGTTAAAATAAATAAGTCATATGATAAACTACTAAATGAATTTATTATAAAGATGAATACTGAATATTTAAGACCAATAATATGTGTAGAATATGATAGAGTACCATATGTATATAAATTAGGTAATGTTAGAATAACACTAGATTATAATATAAGATATACTGATGAATACAAAGATTTATTTAATGAAAATAGAAATATGCGATATTTAAAAGATAAGATACTTGAAGTAAAATATGATGAATTTATACCAGATTATGTAAGATATAGGTTACAATTAAATAGTTTACATCAAATATCATATTCTAAGTTTAATAATTGTATAGATGATTTAAATGGGAGGTTTTAGGATGTTATTAAGTTTAAGTTTTAATGAAATATTTAAAGATAGTTTTTTATCTAGTTTTAAATCAAATATTTCAATGCCTACAATTTGTATGACATTAATATTTTCTTTTTTAATTTCATTATATGTATTTTTTATATATAAATTAACAACTAAGAATGTCATATATTCAAGAAAATTTAATGTTACCATAGCATTAATGTCCATCATTACAAGCGCAATAGTATTATCTATGCAAGCCAATATCACAGTTTCTTTAGGTATGGTAGGAGCGCTTTCTATAGTAAGATTTAGAACTTCAATAAAAGATCCTAGAGATTTATTATTTCTATTTTGGAGTATTTCTAATGGAATAATAATAGGTTCACAAATATATTCAATATCTTTTGTACTTGCTATAGTAGTTGGAATATCATTATTGTTATTTGATATAATACCAGAAAAGAAGACTCCATTCTTGCTAGTAATTTATTTTAATGATGTAAAGGAAGATGAATTTAATAATATACTAAATTTCTATAAAATTAAATACAGATTAAAATCTTCAAATATATCTAGTAATGAATCTTCTTACATATATGAATTAAAATTAAAAGATAATAAAGATTTTATTAATGAAATTAAAAATATCAAAGGGGTAAAAGAGGTAAGTTTATTATCACAAGATGGTGAATGTAGTTATTAAAATAAGCATAAAAAATGCTTGTTTTTTTGACTTTCAATATTTTAATATGTTATAATGTATTAGGTGAATATGAATGGTAAAATATGATGAAAACTCAATAAAAATATTGGAAGGACTTGAAGCAGTTAGAAAAAGACCAGGTATGTACATTGGTTCAACTGATAAAAGAGGACTTCATCATCTTATATGGGAAATAGTCGATAACTCAATAGATGAGGTAATTAATGGTTATGGTAACAAAATAAAAATAATATTACATAAAGATAAAAGCGTAAGTATAGAAGATGAAGGAAGAGGTGTACCTGTTGGTATGCATTCTAGTGGTGTTACTACACCTGAAGTAATATATACAGTTTTACATGCTGGTGGTAAATTTGAAACTAGTGGATATAAGGTATCTGGTGGATTACATGGTGTAGGTGCAAGTGTCGTAAATGCTTTATCTAAATGGATGGAAGTTACAATAAAAAGAGATGGGTATGAGCATTTCATAAGATTTAAAGATGGTGGACATTTAGATATTCCATTAACAAAAAAAGATAAGACATATAAAACAGGTACTAAAGTTAGATTTATGCCTGATGATACTATATTTTCAACTATAAATTTTTCTTTTACTACTGTATGTGAAAGGATGCAAGAAAGTGCATTTTTATTAGAAGGATTAACTATAGATGTTATAGATGAAGAAGATAATAAACATGAAACATATTGTTATGAAAATGGCTTGAAAGCATTTGTTGAATCAATAAATGAAGATAAAAATGTTATTCATGATGCAACTGAAATAAGTGGTATTAAAGATAAAATAGATGTTAAGGTAGTTTTTCAGTATAATGACTCGTATTCAGAAAATATCATATCATTTGTAAATAATGTTAAAACAAGTGATGGAGGTACTCACGAGGTAGGATTTAAAACGGCTTTAACTCGTGTATTTAATGAATATGCTAAAGCAAATGGATACTTAAAATCTAAAGATAAAAACTTAGAAGGGCCTGATACAAGAGAAGGATTAACTGCTGTAATTAGTTTAAAAATACCTGAAGAGTTATTACAATTTGAAGGTCAAACTAAATCAAAATTAGGTACTCCTTCTGCTAGAACTGTAGTAGATAGTATCGTATCAGAGAAACTTGCTTTTTTCCTTGAAGAAAATAAAGCTATTGCTACTATGATTATGCAAAAAATGATAAAAAGTAAAGTAGCTCGTGAGGCTGCACGAAAAGCAAGAGATGAAGCAAGAAGTGGAAAAGATAAAAATAAAAAGGAGAGAATAATAAGTGGTAAACTTACTCCTGCTCAATCAAAAAATCCTAGTATTAATGAATTATTTTTAGTCGAGGGAGATTCTGCAGGTGGTTCAGCAAAAACAGGTAGAGACCGCAAATATCAAGCTATATTACCGCTTAGAGGTAAAGTATTAAATACAGAAAAAGCTACATTAGATGAAGCATACAAAAATGAAGAAATCAATACTATGATACATGCTATAGGTGCGGGTGTAGGTAGTGATTTTGATATCAAAGATTCTAATTATGACAAAGTTATAATAATGACTGATGCCGATGTCGATGGATCACACATTCAAATATTACTTCTTACATTTTTCTATAGATATATGAAACCATTGATAGAAGATGGACATTTATATATAGCTATGCCACCATTATATAAGATTGAATGTGGTAAAGAAGGCGAATATGCATGGACAGAAGAGGATAGAAAAAATCTCCTTGAGAAATTTAAAGGTAAAGCAACTAAAACTCAAAGATATAAAGGTTTAGGAGAAATGGATGCTACTCAATTATGGGAAACAACTATGGATCCTAAAACTCGTAGTTTAATAAAAGTTAGTATTAGTGATGCTGCCTTGGCAGAAAAAAGAGTATCTGTACTTATGGGAGATAAAGTAGATCCAAGAAAAGCTTGGATAGAGGAGAACGTAGAATTCTCTCTTGAGGATAATTATAAGATAAATTAGGAGCAATTTATGAAGAAGAATGAGACAAACGAAGTATTGGGTAAAATTTATGATTATACTCTTGAGGAAATCATGGGTGATCGATTTGGCCAATACGCTAAAGATATAATACAAAATCGTGCTATCCCAGATGTTAGAGATGGGCTAAAGCCAGTACAAAGAAGAATATTATATGCTATGTTTAGAGATAAAAATACATATGATAGACCTCATAGAAAAAGTGCAACTGCTGTTGGTAGTGTAATGGGACATTATCACCCACATGGAGATTCTTCTATATATGAAGCCATGGTACATATGAGTCAGTGGTGGAAACAGAATGAATGTTATATAGACATGCATGGAAATAATGGTTCTATGGATGGTGATGGAGCAGCTGCATATCGTTATACAGAGGCTCGACTTTCTAAAATAAGTGGTGAACTTTTAAAAGATATAGATAAGGATACTATAGAATGGGCTCCAAACTTTGATGACACTTTATATGAGCCTATAGTACTTCCTGCAAAATATCCAAATTTACTTGTAAATGGCGCTAAAGGTATATCTGCAGGTTATGCTACTGATATACCACCACATAATTTAGGTGAAGTAATAGATGCAACAATAAAAAGAATAGAGTCACCTAACTGCCATTTAGATACTATATTGGATATAATTAAGGGTCCAGATTTTCCAACAGGTGCTATAGTCGAAGGTAAAAAGCAAATAGAAGAAGCACTTACAACTGGTAGAGGAAAAATAATAGTTAGATCTAAATATGAAATAATAGAAGATAAAAAAATAAAACAAATAGTCATACATGAAATACCATTCGATGTAAATAAAGCACAATTAGTTAAAAGAATTGCTGATATAATTTACGATAAAAAAATAGATGGTATGATAGAAATCAGAGATGAGTCTGATAGAGAAGAAAAAGTTAGAATAACAATCGATTTAAAAAAAGATGCTAATCATGAAAATATACTTAACTATTTATTTAAAAATACTGATTTGCAGATAAATTATACTTATAATATGGTTGCTATAGTAAATAGAAGACCTATGATAGTTGGTGTAGTAGATGTATTAGATGCTTATATAGTTCATCAAAGAGAAGTAATAACTAGACGTACAAAATTTGATTTAGATCATGCTAAAGCAAGAATGCATATAGTAGAAGGTTTAATTAAGGCACTTGATATACTTGATAATGTCATACATACTATTCGTTCAAGTAAAAATAAAAGTGATGCAATAAAAAATTTAGTAGAACAATATGAGTTTAGTCAAATACAAGCAGAAGCAATAGTAAATTTACAATTATATAGATTAACTAATACTGATGTTAATGTTCTAAATGAAGAACATGCTAATCTACTTAAGGCTATTAGTATATTAGAAAGTATTTTAACTGATGAAAATAAATTGAAAAATGTTATGAAGACAGAATTAAGAGCCATTAAAAATGAGTATGCTACACCTCGTAAAACAGAAATTAAAGATGAAATAACTGAAATAAAAATAGATACTGATGCGATGATTCCTAAAGAAGATTGTATCGTAGTAGTAACTAAAGATGGTTATGTTAAACGTGTATCAAAGAGAAGTTATTCATCTACAGAAGATGAAACTGGCTTAAAAGAGCAAGATTATGTAATAGGAATATATGAGGTAAATACCGTAGATACATTATTATTATTTACAGATAAAGGTAACTATCTATTTATGCCTATATATGAAATACCTGATATGAAATGGAAGGATTTAGGTAAACATATAAGTAATATAATAAAGATAGATCCAGGTGAAAGTGTAATTCAAAGTATGGTAGTCACAGATTTTGATACTAATAAATATATTACAGTATTTACTAAAAATGGAATGATAAAGCGTACATTAATTAGTGATCTTAAAGTTACTAGATATACTAAACCTATCACTTATATAAAACTAAAAGATGGTGATTTAGTAGTCAATGTAGAAACTAAAATAGGTGAAGATGTATTTATTACTACTCATAATGGATTTGGTCTTAGATATGATATAAACGAAGTTCCACTTACAGGTAATAAATCATCAGGTGTAAAGGGAATAAGTTTAAAAAATGATGTAGTATCAAGTGGTAGTGTTATAAGCGATGAAGAATATTTATCAATTATTACTACTAAAAATACCGGTAAGAGAGTAAAATTAAGTGAATTTGAAAGAATATCTAGAGCTCGTAAAGGTATACAAGTAATTAGAGATGTTAAAACTAATCCATATTATATATTAAAGTCATTCATAATAAAATCTAAATATGATATTGGTTTAAAATTTAAAGAAGATATAGAAATAATAAAATTAACTGAATTACCAATTTCAGATAGATATTCAACAGGAACTAATCTTTCTAAACAAAACATATTAGATGTATTTGTCAAAAAGGAATTAGAAAATCCTAAAAAACTAGATGTGGATGAAGAAAAACCTAAAGAAATAGAAAAAGAAAATATTTCATTAAAAAGTATAGATGAAAGAATTATGACTATAGATGATTTTTTAGATGATATGGATATATAAATTTATAAAATTAGTACTTCAATTGAAGTACTTTTTAATAATAAAAATATTGTAAAAAAAATAAAATAGTGGTATCATATGTAAAATATATTTTTAAAAGGGTGGTAATATGGATTTAAACACTGATAATATAACAAATACCTCAATAGAAGAACTATACTCTAATTTTTTTGAAATTATCGATTCGACATATAATAAATATGAATACATGATATTAAATAAAGAAGATTATAATAATATTGTTAAACATGTGCTTAATTGTATAAAAGAAAATTTAAACGAATCTAAATTAAAAAATATCGATAAAACGTTTTATAAAAATCTTAAGGAAGAAATATTTAATTATACTAAAGAAAAAATGCAAGATGAAAAAACTGCTATGACGATTATATCAAAATATATTAATAGTAAATTTAAATATCACAATTCATATAATCCTGCTATTAAACAATTAGAGGATTTTGGAAAATTATTTACTGATTTAAATTATTTTTTAACTATAGATATGTTTTCTGATATATTAAATGATAATGATGTAGTGAAATTTATGTTTAAAGTTATATTTAATTCAAAATTAGATATAATAAAAAATAATCAAATTAGTAAAATTACAAATAATGAAACATCAATTTCAATGATAGAAATGTATGCTATTATAAATGATATTGAAATAATTTATCCTGGTATTTATGATAATAATTCAAACAACATTAAATTGAATTTTGAAAATATTAATTTATCAGATATGGAAAGAATCTACATTAATGAGATAAATTGTGAAATTTTGAAACCACATGAAGAAAAAGCACTTGCTATTAGAAAATCACAAGGTGATAAAAATGCTAGAAAAATATTGATAGAAAGAAACTTAAGACTAGTTGTAAGCATTGCAAAAGCATATACAGGTAGAGGGATGGCATTGCTCGATTTAATCGAAGAAGGTAATGTTGGACTTATAACTGCTGTAGATAAATTTGATGTAAACAAAGGATTTAAATTTTCAACATATGCTACATGGTGGATTAAACAAGCTATAAGTCGAGCATTAATGCAAAAAGTACCATTTATAAGTATTCCGGTACATTATCAAGAGAAAATAGCAAAATATAAGCAAGCAGTAGTAATTTTAGAACATGAATTATATAGAACTCCAACTACGAAAGAAGTAGCAGAAAGACTTAATATACCAGAAGATAAAGTAGTAGAATTATATAAAATGTCAAGTGATATTGTAAGTTTAAATTCAACAGTTAAAGATGAAGGTGAAACTGAACTTGGGGAATTTATTCCTAGTGATGATGAACCTATTGAAGATACATTTATAAAAAATTATCTATCAACATCTATTGTTGAACTATTGATTGCATGTGACTTAGATGCAAGAAGTATAGATGTATTGCTTTCAAGATATGGTTATGGAAATAATAAAATTGAGAGATTAGAAGAAATTGGAAATAGATATGGTATAACTAGAGAAAGAGTTAGACAAATAGAAAGTAAAGCTATTAGAAAGATAAAATTATCATATGATAAAATAAAAAATTATGTTTCTTATACTGATAATCCTGAATTAGCGTTAAAAGCAATTTCTAAAACATTTGAACCAATAAGGTATAAAGAAAGTAGCAATAATAATTTAATATTTAAAAAACAAAAAAGTACCAGGCTTCAAGGTAAAGCTAGATTTGATATAGTATATGATGATATATTGAAAATAATAGAAGAACCACAATTTGGTGAGATTTTAAGTAAAGTCAGTAAAACTAAACTCATAATTGCATTTTTAAAACTTGGATATGTAGATGGAACTCCATTTACGGCTAAAACTATTTCTAGATTTTTAAAAATAAGTGAAGATTATGTTATAAAAACATCTGCTGAAGTATTGATTGAACTAAGAAAATATAATAAAAGAAACAAAGCAAAAACTAAAAAATTAAATAAAAATAATTAAATTTACAATATAAATTATAAATGTTATAATGTTTTGGGTGATTTTATGGAAAAAGATGCATCTTTAAAAAATAAATTACTTTTGTTACCTCAAAAACCTGGGTGCTACTTAATGAAAAACAAAGATGGTAACATTATATATGTAGGCAAGGCAAAGAAATTAAAAAATAGAGTAAATTCATATTTTAGGGGTAAACACTATGGTAAAACTGCTAAATTAGTAAGTGAAATATATGATTTTGAATATATAGTAGTTAATAGTGAAATAGAATCATTGATACTTGAAATAAATTTAATTAAAAAGTATGATCCTAAATATAATATTTTACTTAGAGATGATAAAAGTTATCCATATATAGAACTCACTGATGAAAAAGTTCCAACATTAAGAGTAATAAGAAATATAAATAGAAAGAAAAAGGCTAAATATTTATATGGACCATATCCAAATGTAACTGCTGCTAGAAGTACAGTTAATTTACTAAATAGAATTTATCCATTAAGAAAATGTAATACTTATCAAAAAAAACCATGTCTATATTATCATATAGGTGAATGCATGGGATATTGTAGTCATAATGTTGATGTAAATAAAATTAACGATATGAGAAACGAAATAATAAAGTTTTTAAAAGGTGATCACTCTATTGTTACAAGTAAATTAAAAGAAAAAATGGAACATGAAAGTGAATTATTACATTATGAAAAAGCTAAAGAATATAAAGATTTATTAGATTATATAAATATTACTTTGACTAATCAGGAAGTAGAATTAAAGGATAATGTCGATAGAGATATATTTGGTTATTATTTCGATAAAGGATATTTAAGTATACAAGTATTTTTTATAAGAGGTTCTAAAATAGTTGAAAGAAAATCTAAAATATTTGATATAGTAGATAGTGTTTGTGAAGAATTAACTAGATATATCGCACGATTTTATACTGAGTTAAATAAACCTAAAGAAGTACTTGTTCCAAGTGAAGTTGATGATATATTACTTAGTGAATACCTAGATATAAATGTTAAAAAACCTGTTAAAGGTGAAAAATTAAAATTAGTAAATATGGCATGTGATAATGCTAAAATATCATTAAATGAGAAATTTGAACTTATAAAGAAAAATGAAGAAAAAACTATACTTGCTAACGATGAATTAAGAGAAATATTAAATTTAGAGAAATTATCTAGAATAGAAATATTTGATAATGCTCATCTTTTTGGAACATATAATGTTTCTGGTATGGTTGTATTTATAGATGGAAGTCCAAGTAAAAATAATTATCGTAAGTTTAAAATAAGTGTAGATACTAACGATGATTATGGAACAATGAGAGAAGTCATATATAGGAGATATTTTAGAGTACTAAAAGATAATCTTGAAAGGCCTGATTTAATTATAGTAGATGGTGGAATAGGGCAAATAAATGTTGCAAGAAGTGTTATAGATAGTCTATGCTTAAATATTCCTGTTGTAGGATTAAAAAAAGATGATAAACACTCAACTAGTGCCTTATTAGCATTCGATCCTATAGAAGAAGTAAAAATAGATAAAAAAAGTAATTTATTTTATTTACTTGAGCGTATGCAAGATGAAGTTCATGAATTTACTATAAATTATCATAAACAAATAAGAAGTAAAGGCTCATTATCTAGCATACTCGACAATGTAGATGGTATAGGAGAAAAAAGAAAAAAAGAATTACTAAAAAAATATAAGACTATAAATAAAATTGTAGAGGCACCATTAGAAGAACTAGATAATATATTACCTAAAAATGTATCAGTAAATTTAAAACAGTTTTTAGAAGAATATACTTTAAAAAAATAATAGAAATCGTAAAAAAGATTTCTTTTTTTTATGATTTATAGTATAATTATTGCAGGAGTTGATAATATGGCTAATAAGGCTATAACAAGTAGAGATGTGGATTTTGCAAAATGGTATACCGATGTAGTAAAAGCAGCACATTTAGCCGACTATTCTAATGTAAAAGGATGTACAGTTTTTGAACCAAATGGATATGCTATTTGGGAAAAAATTATGCAAGAATTAGATAAAATGTTTAAAAAAACTGGTCACAAAAATGTATATATGCCAGTTTTAATACCAGAAAATCTCATGAAAAAAGAAGGAGAATTGATAAATGGTTTTGCTCCTGAAGTTGCATGGGTAACTATTGGTGGACAAAAAGAATTAGAAGAAAAGATGTGTATTAGACCAACTAGTGAAACATTATTTAGTGATTATTATGCATCTAAAGTAAAGTCATATAGAGATTTACCACTTAAATATAATCAATGGTGTAATGTAATGAGATGGGAAAAAGAAACAAGACCATTCCTTAGAAGCCGTGAATTTTTATGGCAAGAAGGACATACAGTACATTCTACAAGTGAAGAAGCAGAAAAAGAAACGCGTGATATGTTAGAAGTATATAAAACATTTTTTGAAAAATTTTTGGCTATACCAGTAATTACTGGAAGAAAGACTGATAAGGAAAAATTTGCCGGTGCCGAATATACACTAACAGTAGAATCACTTATGTATAATGGTGTTGCTCTTCAATCAGGTACAAGCCATTATTTCGGTCAAAAATTTTCTAAAGCATATAATATTGAATTTTTAAATAAAGATAATAAATTAGAATATGCATATCAAACTTCATGGGGTGTTACTACTCGTATGATAGGTGCACTTATAATGGTTCATAGTGATGATGATGGATTAGTTTTACCTCCAAATATTGCTCCTAATCAGGTAGTAATAATACCAATAGGAGATAGTGATGAAGTAAATAAATTAACAAATGATGTATATAATAAATTATATGATAGTAATATAAGTGTATATATAGACGATTCTGATAAGTCACCAGGATTTAAGTTTGCAGAAGCTGAGGTTAATGGTATACCTGTTAGAATAGAGATAGGTTCACGTGATTTAGAAAAAGGCATAATAACTATTACACGTCGTGATACTAAAGAAAAATTGGAAGTATCTAAAAATGTAGATATAGTAAAATATGTTAAAGATTTAATGAGTACAATACAAAACGATATGTATAATAGAGCCAAAACTAGAAGAGATTCTATGACATATGAAGCACATAGCCTTAATGAAGTAGAAAATATTATGAATAAACAACCAGGATTTATTAAAGCAATGTGGTGTGGTAGTGAAGAATGTGAACTTAAAATGAAAGAAATACGAGGTACTAAATCTAGATGTATATTAGAAAATGCTAAACCAATAGATAGTAAATGTGCTATATGTGGTAAAGATGCTAAAGATTTAGTAGTATGGGGAATACAATATTAAAGGTTATAAAGGAGAATAATATGGAAGAAATTTTAATGAATGCTGAAATAGAAATGACTACAGCAATAGAAAATATGGAAAAAAGATTTTTAAATATAAGAGCAGGTCGTGCTAATCCAGCAATGTTAGATGGAATTATGGTAAATTATTATGGAGTTGATACTCCTATAAAACAACTTGCGACGATAAGCATACCAGAAGCAAGACAATTATGTATTAAACCATTTGATAAAAGTAGTATTGGTGCTGTAGAAAAGGCAATATATGAATCAAATATAGGCATTACTCCAAATAATAATGGAGAGATGATTATATTAAATATACCAGCCTTAACTGAAGAAACAAGAAGAGGTTATGTTAAACAAGCAAAAGAATATTCTGAAGATTGTAAAATAGTTCTTAGAAATATAAGACAAGATGCAAATAATGATATAAAAAAATTAGAAGTTACTGAAGACGAAAAGAAAAATGCTCAAGATGATGTACAGGAACTTATAAATAAATATAATAAAATCGTAGATGAAAAATTCAAAGAAAAAGAAAAAGAGTTACTAACTGTATAGAAGTTAATAACTCTTTTGTTTTATTTTTATATTTTGTGTGATATAATAATTATGGTGATTAAATGAAAAATCTAAATAAAGATAATTTGAACGATATAATTAGTACTTCAAAGAAAATATTAAAAATTTTATACCTATTAATAATAGTTGTAGGTGCATATATTTTACTTAAAATTATAAAAGAATTAAATATATTGACTTTTATTTTTAGTTTATTGAAAATTTTAGCTCCTTTATTTATAGGTATAGTAGTTGCTTGGTTACTAAATCCATTTATAAAATGGTTGGAAGGTAAAAAAGTAAGAAGGATAATAGGAGTAATATTTTCTTATGTTATATTTATAGGTTGTATAATTTTATTAATAAATGCTATTATACCTCTTTTATATAGTCAAACTATAGAACTTGTAGAAAATTTTCCAGATATATTTTCTAGTGTTAAGGATTGGCTTCAAGATCTATTTGGCAAATTCAATTCTAGTGCAATAGATATAAATAATATAAAAGATACTGTAACATCTAAACTAGATATCATTGCATCAGATTTATCTACATCTTTACCTGGTATCTTGATTGATGGAGTTACGAATTTAGCATCTAAAATAGGTACATTTGTAGTTGGAATGGTAATAGGATTTTTCTTACTTCTTAGTTGTAATAATTTAGGTGGTACTTTACTTGAAATAATTCCAAAAAAATTTAGAAAAACTACAGAAGAATTATGCATAAAGATGGAACAAACTTTAAGAAACTATGTCAATGGCGCACTTTTAGATGCATTCATAGTATTTGTAATTTCAACTGTAGCATTTGCCCTAATCGGATTAAAAGCTCCTATACTTTTTGGACTTTTCTGTGGACTTATGAATGTAATACCATATGCTGGTCCTTACATAGGTGGTATACCTGCAGTAATAGTTGGTTTTTCACAAAGTACTCCAATAGGAATTGGAATATTAATTGCAATAATTATAATACAAACTATAGAAGGTAACTTATTACAGGCTATAATAATGAGTAAAACAACTAAATTAAATCCTGTAACAATAATAATAGGATTATTAGTATTTGGACATTTCTTTGGTATAGTTGGTATGTTATTATCTACACCTATATTAGGAGTATTAAAAGTTATAATAAAATATTTTGATGAAAAATATGATCTATTAAATTTTAATTAGAGGTAAATATGGAATATCAAAAAAGAAATATAAAATTATTTATAGTATCTGGTAAAGCAAGAAGTGGAAAAGGTGAAGTATCTAATATAATTAAAAATTATTATAGTGATAAAAAGACAATAATTATATCTTTTGGACATTATATAAAAGATTATGCCAAAAGAATAACAGGTTGGGATGGTAATGAAGAAACTAAACCTAGAGATTTCTTGCAACAATTAGGTATAGAACTAATAAAAAATAATATTGATAGTAAATTATTTATAAATAGAATATTAGAAGATATAGAAGTATTTTCATACTTTTATGATATAATAGTTGTCAATGATGCAAGATTATTAGATGAAATAAATTCTTTAAAATCTAAATATAAGGATTCTATATGTATAAGAGTAATAAGAGATAATATCGATAATAAATTAACTACCGATCAAAAAAATCATGTAACTGAAGTAGATTTAGATAATTATGATAAATTTGATTATGTAGTAAATAATACTGTAATAATAGATGATTTAAAAATTAAAGTTGAAAACATATTAAAAGAGGTGTAACATGAAAAAATTAGTTGCTATTGTAGGTATGTGTGGTAGTGGTAAGTCAGTTGCCTCAGATATACTTGAATCATTAAATTTTAAAAAGGTATATTTTGGTGGAGTTACTATGGAAAAATTAAAAGAACTTAATATGGAAGTAAATCCACAAAATGAAAAATTGATAAGGGAAAATTTGCGTAAAGAATTAGGTATGGGCGCATTTGCTAAAATATTATTACCTAGAATAAAGGAATATTCAAAAGAATATGATACCGTTTTAGATGGACTTTATTCTTGGGATGAGTTAAAAATATTAAAAGATGAATTTGGCGACAATTTAAAAGTAATAGCGGTAATAGCAGATAAAAATATAAGATACGAAAGACTTTTAAATAGAGAGATTAGACCTTTAAATAATGATGAGGCTAAATCACGTGATATAGCAGAGATTGAAAATTTAGCTAAAGGTGGACCAATCGCATTTGCCGATTATTATATTGATAATAATTATGATATAGAAACATATAAGAAAAGACTTCTTGCAATAATAGATGAAATATAGAGGGTGATTTAATGAACTTAAAAGATTTATACATAGATTTTTTCGTTAAACATGGACATAAACAAATTCCAAGCGCACCTGTGGTACCAGAAAATGATCCTAGTGTACTTTTTAACACTGCAGGTATGCAACCACTAATACCATATTTAATGGGACAATCTCATCCATATGGTACAAGACTTTGCGATTATCAGAAATGCATTAGAACTAATGATTTAGATTCCGTTGGAGATACTACACATCATACATTTTTTGAAATGTTAGGCAATTGGAGTTTAGGTGACTATTTTAAAGATGAGAGTATCGAATGGAGTTTTGAATTTTTAACAAAAAAATTAAATATTCCAGTCGATAGATTAGCGGTTACTGTATTTGCTGGAAATGATATTATACCTTTTGATGAAGTAAGTTATAATAAATGGTTAAGTTTAGGTATAAGTGAAGATAGAATCACAAAAACTGTAGAAGACAATTTTTGGATTGCAGGAGAAACTGGACCATGTGGTGGAGATACAGAAATTTTTTATTTTAGAAGTGACGATGAAATACCAAAAAAATTTGATCCAAATGATGATAGATGGGTAGAAATTTGGAACAATGTATTTATGGAATTTTATAAAGATGAAAAAGGTAATGTATCCGAACTTCCTAAAAAAAATGTAGATACAGGTATGGGCGTTGAAAGAACTACAGCAATACTTGAAGGAGTAAACGATAATTATTTATCTAGTATATGGAAAGATATAGTAGATTTAATTGCTTCTATTGCTAATGTTAAATACGAAGATAATAAGAAAAGTATTAGAATAATTGCAGATCATTTAAGAACAGCTGTATTTATTTCTGCAGATTATGCTTGCATAAAACCATCTAATACAGATCAAGGATATATTTTAAGAAGATTAATAAGACGAGCTATACGACATGCATTTAAATTAAATATAGATGTAAATAGTGATTGGGAACAAAAAATTGCTAAACTAATAATAAATAAATATAAAGTATATTATAAAGAATTAGTAGATAATGAAAATGTAGTATATGAAGTACTTAAAAATGAGAAAACTAAATTTAGTAGAACACTTGAAAAAGGAATTAAAGAGTTTGAAAAAATTATTACTAATTTAGATGGAAATATTTTAAATAAAGATTTAGCATTTAAACTATATGATACCTATGGTTTTCCAATTGAACTTACATGTGAATTAGCCAATGAAAAAAATATTGTAGTAGATGTCGAAGGATTTAAAGAAAAATTTAAAAAGCATCAAGAATTATCTAGAACTGCTTCTCAAGGGAAATTTAAAGGTGGACTTGCAGGAAATAGTGAAATTGAAACTAAATATCATACAGCAACTCATCTACTAAATGCTGCATTAAAAAAAGTAGTTGGACCTAATGTTCATCAAATGGGTTCAAATATTACTTCAGAAAGAATGAGATTTGATTTTTCTTGCGACCACAAATTAAGTGAAGAAGAAAAATCAAAAGCCGAACAATTAGTAAATGAATGGATAAATGAATCTTTAGATGTAACTGTAACAGAAATGAAAAAGGAAGATGCTATCGCATCTGGTGCAGAATGTATGTTTATTGAAAAATATCCAGATTTAGTTACAGTATATACAATAGGTGATGTATCTAAAGAATTGTGTGGTGGACCACATGTTAAAAATACGAAAGAAATAGGTAAATTTAAAATAATAAAAGAAGAGGCAAGTAGTGCAGGGGTTAGAAGAATAAAAGCAATTATAGAATAATCTTATATTATTGCAGGAGGATTTATGAAAAAGAGAAAAATTATATATATATTAATACCAATATTATGTGCTTTAGTAGCAGTATTATCGTATGTTAAAGTTACTAATTTAAATACTGATGCTTTTAAATTTAAAAATGAATATGAAAAGTTAAATGGTAAAGAAATATCAAATGGATTAGAATATAAAAAGTTAAGTATTGATAATTCAAATCCTATAAAATATTCAAATTATGATGAAATAGTTGATGTCATTAAAAATAAAACAGGAGTAATATATTTAGGATTTCCTGAATGTCCATGGTGTAGAAACGCACTTCCTGTTCTATTAGAAGTCGCTAAAGATAATAATATAGATACAATATATTATAAAAATATAAAAGATGATAGAGATACATTTGAAATTAAAGATGATAAAGCAGTAAAAACTAAAGATGGACAAAAGGGTTATTATAAACTTTTAAAAGCCTTAGATGATGAATTATCAGATTACACTTTAACAAAAGATGATGAAGTATATGAAACAGGTGAAAAAAGAGTATATGCACCAACAGTAATATTTGTAAAAGATGGTAATGTCGTTGGACTACATGTATCTACTGTATCTAGCCATGAGAATCCATATGAAGATTTAACTGATGAACAACATGATGAATTATATGATATATATGAAGAATATGTATTAGATATTATAGATAGTTCATGTTCTACTGAAGGACCTTGCTAATGATAAATAAAAATTATCAACTTATATTAGATGATATACTTGAAAATATAAAAAAATCAAATAAGACTCCAAAACTTCTTTTGCATGCTTGCTGCGCTCCGTGTAGTTCTTATGTGTTAGAGTATTTGAGTAATTATTTTGAAATTACTATCTTATATTATAATCCAAATATATATCCAAAAGAAGAATATACAAGAAGACTAGAAGAATTGAAACGTTTTTTAAAAATATATAAAACTAAAAACAAAGTAACATTTGTAGAAGAAAAATATGATGAAAAAGAATATTATGATTCAATCAAAGGATTAGAAAATTTAGGTGAAAAAAGTAAAAGATGTTATAATTGCTATGAACTTAGATTAAATCGTGCTGCTATATATGCTAAAAATAATAATTTTGACTACTTTACTACAACATTATCTATAAGTCCATACAAAGTATCAAAATGGATAAATGAAATAGGTGGTAATTTAGAAAAGAAGTACGGAATAAAGTATTTATATTCTGATTTTAAAAAACGAAACGGTTATAAAAGATCCCAAGAATTATCAAAAGAATATAACTTATATAGACAAGATTATTGTGGATGTATTTATTCTAAACAAGAAAAAGTTAATGTATGACTTTTTTTCTTTTATCATACATGTTATAATTAATATGGTGATTGTATGAGTCAGTTTGAAAGATTTGAACTTTTAGTTAAAGATAAATTTAATTTAATTAAACAAAAAAATATTTTAATTATTGGTCTTGGTGGTGTAGGTAGTTATGCAGTAGAGGCACTAATTAGAAGTGGAATAGAAAATATAACCATAGTTGATAATGATATAATATCAATATCTAATTTAAATAGACAACTTATGACATATCATAATAATATTGGTAAATATAAAACTGACGAAATAGAAAAGAGAATACTATCTATAAATCCTAATTGTAAAGTGACTAAAATAACTAAATTTATAGATATGGAAAATATAAATGAATTATTTAATATAAAATATGATTATGTAGTAGATGCCTGTGATACTGTTACTGTTAAGTTAGAATTAATAAGGATATGTAAAAATAAAAATATTAAATTAATATCTTCAATGGGTACTGGTAATAAAATGGATCCAACTAGATTAAAAATAACTGATATAAGAAATACAAGTTGTGATCCACTTGCTAAAATTATTAGAAAAATGGTAAATCAAGAAAAAATAAAAGGTAAAATAATTGTAGTATGTAGTGATGAAAAGCCTATAAGGAAAATAGATAAAAAAGTACCATCTAATTCCTTTGTTCCTTCAGTAGCAGGATTATTATGTGCTAGTTACATAATAAATGATATAGTTGGTGATATAAATGTATAATAAGTTAGAAGAAATAATAAAAAAGTGTAAGGGTAATGTATTAGTATTTTGTTTAGATAATAAACTAATTTCATACTTTGACAACAATAATAATGTTAATCTATTTTCAATATCATCTAATGATAGTGTAGATAATAAAACATTTAATAGAAGTAAAAAGAAAAAAATATTCAATAATAGTAAATCTATAAAGATAAATAAATTAAGAAAAAAGATTTCTAAAAAATCAATTGACTATATAATTTGTAATATGAATGAAATGAATAATTACTATAAATATTTTATAAAAGATAGTATATATTTAAATTGTAATTTAATTTATTTATATTTTGATAAAACATTAGATAAAGATTTTTTTATAAAAAGATATAAAAGATATAATGTAGAAGTAGAATGTAGTGAATATAAAAATGGTTATATATTAACGATATATAATAAAGATAAGAATAATAATGTTATAAAAGATTTTATATATTTAATAAAAGATACTTTTTATAATATAGCAGAAACAATAGGAAATATATTGGTGAGTTAATATGAATTTAATTATATCAGATTTTGATGGTACATTTTACGATAATAATTATATAAAAAATATTGAGTTTATAGAAAATTTAGATAATTTTGATTTTATAATTGCTACAGGTAGAAATATTGATTATTTATTGAAAGATTTAAAGATTAAATGTAAATACTATATATGTAATGATGGAGCATATATAATGGATGAAAATAAAAATGTAATTTATAAAAATATAATAAATCCTAATACAGTAAATACAATATATTCTAGATTAAAAAATCTTGGCTGCAAAGAATACTATTTTGATCAAGTAAATATTTTAAATGACATGCCTTCTAATGAAGTTAACAAAATATTAGTTAAATCAAACAAAATTAACGATAATGAAATTTTAAATACATTACTTGAAAATCTCGATGATGTTTACGGTTATATTAGTAATAATTGGATTAATATAATTGATAGTAGTTCTTGTAAAGAATCTGCTATAAAATATATACTAGATAATAATAAGTATGAAAATATATTTGTAGTAGGTAATGATATAAACGATATCGGTATGATAAAAAAATACAATGGATATTTTGTTTCAAAGGAAAATATTGATGGATATAATTGCATAGATTCATTTATAAAATTAGAAAATATAATAAAAGGGAAAATTTAAATTTTTCCCTTTAGTTTTTTATTGTTAGTTTTTATGTAACTAAATACTGTAAGTAGTTCTACAATAAAAGTAAATACTATAAATATATTAGATATAATGCAATATACTTTATCTATTCCAGATATGTAACCTATAGCTAGTGTTATAAATAGTGGAAATTGTTTGAATTTTCCCATCAATGTACTTTCTATATTTAAATTTTTATATCTACATTTATATGTAATGTTTACTATAGAAATTAAAACCTCACCAATTAAAATAAATATATAATTTAAATTAATAAATAATAAATTTATACAAATCAAAAATGCAAAAACTTTATCAGATATTTGATCTAATAATTTACCATAGTCACTATAACTTTTATGTTTTCTTGAACTTCTACCATCCATGAAATCAGTAATTGCTCCAAAACCTGCTATACATCCTGATATGACTAATAATACTTTATTATTTAATAAAATACCTATAAAAGAACAAGTTATAGTTATTAAAGGAACAATAAGTCTAGTAAAAGTCCACATATTAGCTCTTTGTTTTTTATTTGTTTTCTTATTAAAAAACTCTTTAAACATTTTTTTAGTTCCTATGATTAAATCATGCCAATCTCTTTTTATTTCATCTTTCATAAAGCCTCCAAATGTTAATTTATTTACCATATTTTATCATATATTACCTAAAAGTCAATATAATATAGTGTATTGCTATGCAATACTGAGAAACGGTAGTGTATGCAAAAAAATTGCTTACTGTTTCTCTTTTTTTGACAAAAAAAATCATTACATTATTATATATTTATTGTAGGTGATAGTATGAAAAGAAGATTTAAAACAAGAAAAAAGAAAAAATTTAGTAAAATATTTATTCTTTTACTTTTAATATTACTTATATATATTTTAAAAATACCATCAATAAAACTCGATAATTCATATGATAATATTGTTAAATACATATTAAAAAGCAATATAACTAACGATAAAGGATATATGTATAATAAATTATATTCAAATATAAGTGGAAAAATATTTAATGATCCTACATTTATATTAAAAAGTACTTTAAACCTTACAGAAAATAAAGTAGATGATGTAAAAACAATTAATTTAGCGTATAGTGAAAAAACTATGCCTCTTGTTTATATATATAATTCTCATCAAGGTGAAACATACTCATATGAATATTTAGAAAATTATAATATAGTTCCAGATGTATTAATGGCTGCAAATATGTTAAAGGATAAATTAGAAGATTTAAATGTACCTACATTAGTAGAAGAAAATGATATACTTGAATATATGAAAAAAAATAATTTAAATCATGCAGGCAGTTATATAGCTAGCAGATACTTTTTATCAAAAGTATATGAAGAATATAAAGATAATATCAAACTATATATAGATTTACATAGAGATGCCGCTCCACATAATGCTACATACGCAAATATAGATGGTAAAGACTGCGCTAAAGTATTATTTGTAGTTGGATTAGAGAATCCTAACTATAAATATAATTTAGAAAATACTAATAAAATAAACAATTTAATAAAAGAAAAATATCCAACATTGACAAGAGGGATAATGCAAAAACAAGGATATGGAGTAAATGGAGTATACAATCAAGACATAAGTAGGGATGTAATACTTATGGAAGTTGGTGGAAACTATAATAATATCGAAGAAATTAATAATACATTAGACTTAATAGCTAATATAATAGGAGAATATATAAATGAAAAAAAATAAAAAAAATAAATTCTTAAAATTCATATTTACAGTATTATTTTTATGTTTTATGGTTATATATTGTTCGGAGTTAGCAGGATATTATGAATATAAAAATTATCAAAAAAAGGAACTTACAAACGAGCAAATTAAACAATTTGAAGAAGATATAGCAAATGGAAAAGAAATTGACTTAAACAAGTATCTAATAGTAGAAAATAAGACATATAATAATAAATTATCTAGATTAACAAGTAAATTATCAAATTTTATCAGTGAATCAGTGGAAGGAGGAGTAAAATATATATTTAAGATTTTATCAAATATAGTTGATGAAGACTAAAATTGTGTTATAATAAAGTAGGTGATAGAATGAAGTTGTTAAAAAGCGAAAATTGGTGGATATGGTTATTGATGTTTTTGTTTTCTGGAGGAACTTCACATATAGTTTTGGGTGCATTGCTTGATGTTTATGATAAAAATGCATGGTACGCTAAATTAAAATATTGGATAATAGGTATAATACTATTTTTAATTCCTTTTTCTATTATGGTACCTGTATTTATTCTATCTATTACATGTAATACAGCATATAAATTAAAACTTGATGGAAGTGAATATTATATGTCACCATATGTATGGCTATTTTTACTTATAATACCGTTTATTGGATGGTTAGTTTTTGTAGTATTGTTATTATATATAAATATTGGTATATTGGTTCAATTATATAAAGGTTATGGTGAAAAATATATATAATGCTATATATATTTTTTTCTTGTTTTATGATAAAATAATATTGGTGATTATATGGAACAACTAACTCGTAGTGAACTTAGAAAAAACATTATGACAATCTTATATCAAACTAATATCTATAATTTAAATAAAATTAAATATGATTTAGATGAAATTATAAAAGAAGTAAATCCTATAGATAATGAATTTGTAAAAGATATAGTGTATGGTGTAACAACAAAAATAAATGAAATAGATGCAATAGCAAATAAATATTTGAATAAATGGACTATAGATAGACTTGGAAATACAGATCAAGCAATACTTAGAATGAGTATATATGAATTATTATATACGGATACACCTGATATTGTAGTAATAAACGAAGCTATAGAACTTGCTAAACTTTATAGTGATGAAGATGTAAAAAATATGATAAATAGCGTTTTAGATAAGATATATCATAATAAGGTAGATAATAATGAATGATAAATATTTAAGTGTAGGAGCAATTACCAGATATTTAAAATCAAAATTTGATAATGATGATAATCTTAAAAAAGTATATTTAAAGGGTGAAATTTCTAATATAAAATTTCATTCTACAGGTCATATTTATTTTTCTATAAAAGATGAAACAAGTAAAATAAACGCTATAATGTTTTCTTCTAACACTAAAAAACTTTTATTTAAGCCAGTAGATGGTTCTAAAGTACTTGTAACTGGTAGAATAAGTGTATATGAGGCTACAGGAAATTATCAGATATATGTAGAAGATATGATAGAAGATGGTATAGGTAATTTATATATAGCCTTTGAAAAATTAAAATTAAAATTATCTAAAGAGGGATTATTTGATAAAAAATATAAAAAGCCAATACCAAAAATTCCAAATAAAATAGGTGTAGTAACTGCTAAAACAGGTGCTGCAATTAAAGATATAATATCTACTATAAAAAGAAGATTTCCTATATGTGAAGTTATACTTTTTCCATCACTAGTACAAGGTGATGGAGCAAAAGATGATATAGTAAAAAATATAAAATTAGCCCAAAACTATGATTTGGATGTACTAATAGTAGGTAGAGGTGGAGGCTCTATCGAGGATTTGTGGCCATTTAACGAAGAATCTGTAGCGCGCGCTATATTTGATTCTAAAATACCTATAATAAGCGCTGTAGGGCATGAAATAGATTTTACTATAGCAGATTATGTTGCAGATATGCGTGCTCCAACTCCAACAGGAGCGGCAGAAATGGCAGTACCTAATATTAGTGATTTAATCAACTATATTAATAATTTAAAAATTAGATTAAATGAAAGTATGAAGAAAAAAATTAATTATTTAAATCTTTATTTGGATTCAATTAAGGCTTCATATACTATTAAAAATCCTCTAATAATGTATGAAAATAAAAAGCAAAAATTGGATATATTATTAGATAATTTAAATAAATCATTGATAAAAAAGTATAATAATTATAAGCATAGATACGAGATAATTAAAAATAGTTATGTTTTAAATAATCCAAAGTTAATGTATAAAGATACGGTAAATAAATTTGTTAATTTAGTACAAAAATTAGAGTTAGTTAATCCATTAAATGTTTTAAAAAGAGGTTATTCATTAACATATCAGGATAATAAACTATTAAGTAATGTAACAAATATTA
The DNA here is from genome assembly GCA_947628725.1 of uncultured Bacilli bacterium. GTDB lineage: Bacteria > Bacillota_I > Bacilli_A > RF39 > UBA660 > UMGS1613. The sequence continues at coordinate 24,912 of CANRAQ010000008.1, forward strand.
AAATAAATTCAAATTTATTAATAAAAATGTATGATGGTGAAATAGAAGCAACAGTAAATAATATAACAAAAAATAAATAATAAAAATATTATATAATTAGAAAGGACAGTATTATGACAAAAGAAAAAGAAAAAACTTTTGAAGAAAAATTAAAAGAATTAGAAAATATTGTAAATGAACTTGAATCAGGTGAAATAGATTTAGATTCATCAATAGAAAAGTATACAAAGGCAATGAAACTTGTTAAAGAATGTGATGAAAAACTTAAAAATGTAGAAGAACAAGTAAGTAAAATAGTTACAGAAAATGGAACTTTAGAAAACTTTGAAGTGGAATAATGCTATGGCATTTTTTTCATTATATAATAATTAAAATTTTTACCATAATATAAATGTAGTCTAGTATAAGGAGTTGTTTTTATGTTTTTAAAATTTTTAAAAAAACAATTTCTATTGTCCTTTCTAGCTGTTTTTATTATTCCCCTAAATGTCCTTGCTTATTCTGATTATATAATTGCAGGAGGTAATACTGTAGGTATAAAATTAGATACTGATGGTATTATCATAGTTGGTTCATACGAAATAGATGGACATAATACGATGATTGATTCAGGATTAAAAAATGGTGACATAATAAAGAATATAAATAATAAAAAAGTTAGTACAATCGATGAAATGGTAAATATTATAAACACTTGTAATTGTACTAAACTATCCATATCGTATGTAAGAGATAATCAAAATAAAACAACACAACTTGAATTATATGAAGATAAAGGTGTATTAAAAACTGGATTATATGTTAAAGATTCAATATCTGGAGTAGGTACTTTAACATATATAGATCCAAATACTAAACTATTTGGTGTATTAGGGCATGAAATTGCTGATGCTGAAACTGGCGAAATAATTAAAATAACTTCTGGAACCATTTTTGATTCAGAAATTACAAGTATAACAAGAAGTAGTAATGGAGATCCTGGAGAAAAAAATGCAATATTATATAATAATAAAGTAAGAGGGACTATTTTTGAAAATACAAATAAAGGTATATTTGGTAATTACACTAGTACAATTCAAAATAAAAAATTGTATAAAGTAGCCAAAGTTGATGAAATAAAAACAGGTAAGGCAACTATATTAACTGTAGTTGACGGTCAAAAAATTGAAAAATTTGATATTAATATAATGTCAGTAAATAAAACTAAAGACAAATTAAAAAATATTGAATTTGAAATAACTGATGAAAAATTATTAGAAAAAACTAATGGAATAGTTCAAGGAATGAGTGGAAGTCCAATTATACAAGGTGATTATATAATTGGTGCTGTTACACATGTAGTTGTAGAAAATCCACATAAAGGTTATGGAATATTAATTACTAATATGCTAGAAGAGGCAGAAAACTAGAATTTTTTCTAGTTTTTTTTGACAATTATAATCGACTATGATAGAATAATACCCTCGGAGGAAAAAATAATGAATATTGAAGATGCTTATAAATTAGTAAATAAAAAACTTATTTTATATAATATGCAAAATAGTGGATCTATTGTTGCAAGTATACTATCTACATTAGGAATAGATGCTATGCTTTTCATTTTGTGTGAACACTATAATTCATATGATACTATAGAATTAATAGAATGTTTATTTGCTGGAGGAATATAACTTTTGTCAAGACATCGTGACCCCCAAGTAGAAAATAATCAATTATCTACTAAGTAGATAAGCATTAAGGAC
>CANRAQ010000009.1 GCA_947628725.1 uncultured Bacilli bacterium
AAAGCAAAAAATTGCTTTTTTTCTGTTATAATGTTATAATTAATAAGCATTAAGTCTAAAAAAGAAAGGAGTAAATATGAGTAAAATTAGGATATTTGCATTAGGTGGCCAAAATGAAATTGGTAAAAATATGTATGTAGTTGAAGTAAATAGTAATATATATGTATTTGATGCAGGATTAAAGTATGCAGATGATAAATTACTAGGTATAGATTACATAATACCAAATTATGACTATCTAATAGAAAATAAAGATAAAATAAAAGGTATATTTATAACTCATGGACATGATGAACAAGTAGGGGCTATATCAAATATTTTAGTAGACATTCCTAATATTAAAATATATGGCGGTAAATTCACTTTAGAAATAATTAAACAAGATTTAGAAGAAAGTAATATTAAGAATGCAAATTTAATAGAAATAAAGGCAAATAAAAAAATTGACTTTGGAAGTGAAAGCATTTTTCCAATACAGATGTCCCATTCAATACCAGATAGTTTTTTATATGTTTTAAATACTAGTGATGGATCTATAGTATTTACTAGTAATTATATGTTTGATCCATCTATGGTAGGCCCTTACAGCACGGATATAGGTAAATTAGCATATATTGGTAAACAAAATGTATTATGTTTAATGAATGAATCACTTTATGCTGAAAAGAAAGGTTTTACATCACCTAATCATAGAGCTAGTTTAATGATTAGAGATATTATATCTGAAAACGAAGGTAGAATATTTTTTAATATTTTTGAAAATCAAATATATAGAATTCAGGAATTATTTAATGAAATATCTAAAACTGATAGAAATGTAGTAATAATGGGTAAGGCTTTAGAAAATATTATATTAAAAGGAATAGATTTAAAATATATAAATTTTAGTAAAGAAAAGATTAAATCTATAAGTCATGTAAAAGATGAAGGAATAATAGTTATTATATCTAATGAAAGAGAAAAACCATATTCAAGTTTAAAAAGAATACTTAGAAATTCTGATAAGTTTGTAACATTAAATGATAAAGATACTATAGTTATATTATCTCCAATATATTATGGAAGTGAAATAACTGCTACTAGAGTATTTGATAAAATAGCTAAAGTAGGATCAAAATTAATAATTTTATCTAAAAAGTTATTATCTCAACATTCTTCAAGTGAAGATATTATGCTTATGATAAATTTAATGAATCCAAAATATTATTTTCCTGTTATAGGTGAATATAGACATCAAGTAGAAAACGCTATGTTAGCTAAAGAACTTAATATGAGTGAAGATAATATAATTTTAAATTTAAATGGAGAAGTTGCTACATTTATAGATGGAAATTATGTTGATACAGATGAAAAGGTACCAGTTGAAGACATATTAATCGATGGTAAGACAGCTGATATAGGAGATTTAGTATTAAAAGATAGAGATATGCTTAGTGATAGTGGAATAGTTATAGTAAATGCAAATATAGATAAAAAGACTAGAACTATAATAAACAAACCTAATGTATTAACTAAAGGATTTATATATGTAAAAGATAATATAGATATGATTAAAGAAGCAGAAAATATAGTTGGTACTACAATATTAGAAAATGTAAAAGAAAACTATATAGATTATAATAAATTAAAATTAGATATAAGAGATAGATTAGGTAAATATTTTTATAAAGAAACTGAATGTAAACCTATGATAATAATAATAGTTCAAGAATTATAAACAAAAAACGACTTTTAAGGTCGTTTTCATTTGAATAAATTTTTCCATATAGAATTTCCAATTTTTCTACCTAGAGTGCTCATAGTTTGATTTGTTAATTTATCTACTGCTTTTTCAAGTTTAGTTTCTGAATTTTTCTTAGATTTACTATTTTTAGTTTTATCTATTTCCTTTTTATCATCTTTCATATTACTAATTTTATCAAAAGCAGAATCTATATTTTCTAAATTTTTATATTTTTCGTAAAATCTACTATTATATATAACATTTTTTCTAGTTATATCATCGATAGTTCCTATTTTACTTTGAGGAGGTAATATAGTTACTTTTTCTACTATACTTATTTGTCCATCCTCATTTTGTGTAGATGTAAGTGCTTCACCAGTTGCTAGGGTAGAAATAGCTTCTTTTGTATTAAATTTATCGTTTTCTCTAAATGAATTTGCAGCCGCATTTATTGCCTTTTCATCATTTTTTGTATAGTATCTAAGAACATGTTGAATTCTATTACCAAGCTCTGACAATATTTCATCTGGTATATCACTAGGACTTTGTGAAATAAAATATAATCCTATACCTTTAGATCTAATAAGTTTAACTATTTGTATAATTTGTTTTATCATATGATTAGGCATATTTGAAAAAATTAAATGTGCTTCATCAATGAAAAATACAAGTTTAGGTTTAGGTAAATCTCCAACTTCAGGCATTATAGAATATAATTCATTTAATATCCAAACTAACATTGTAGAATATAATGTAGGATATTTAAATAATGTAGTTGAATCTATTATATTTATATATCCATTACCAGTTTCTGAATCAAAATGTATAAAATCTCTTATATCTAATTCAGGTTTTCCAAAAAAACTATTAATATTTTCTTCTTCTAGAGTAAGTATTCCTCTTTGAATTGCTCCTACACTTTGACTAGTTATATTTCCATAATTTACGCTATAATCCTGTCTTTTATTTAAGACATATGTAAGCATAGATCTTAAATCCTTTAAATCTACAAGTTCTAAATTTTCATCTTCAGCAATTTTAAATATTATAGTTAATACACCTTCTTGAACATCAGTCAAATCTAACATTCGTGAAAGTAACTTTGGACCCAATTTAGATATAGTAGTTCTAATAGGTATACCATTACCATATAAATCCCAAAATTCTGTAGGAAATTTTCTTAAATTAAAATCTTTTAAGTTTAATTTTTCAATTCTATCACTTATATTTTCATTCATTGTACCTGCTTCACACATACCTGATAGGTCACCTTTAACATCAATTACTATTGAAGGTATACCAGCTTCAGAAAAACTTTCGGCAAGAACTTTTAAAGTGATAGTTTTACCACTACCTGATGCACCACTTATTATACCGTGTCTATTTACCATTTTAGGTAATATATAAGCATCATATTCATCATTTTTTCCAAACAATATTTTTTCATTAAAATACATAATAGTCACCTTACCTAATAAAAATATATAAAATTATAAATTAAAAGTCAATATGTTAGAAATATTTTCCAAATATATAAAAAAACTTTTACATTTTAACAAAATTATAGTATAATAATAAATAGATTGTAGAGATGGTAATATGAAACATATTTATACGAGTCTTGATATCGGTTCTAATACTATAAAAATAGTTGTATGTGAATTATATCAAAATAAATTAAATGTACTAGCAGCATCATCCTTTAAATCTAAAGGTATAAAAAAGGGATTGATAACCGATGTAGATTTAGCTAAGCAATCAATTAAATCTGCTTTTAATGAAGTAGAAGATATGCTTGGTATTAAAATTAAAAAAATAATTACATCTGTTCCTTCTTTTAATGCAGAATATAACATTATAAAAGGTAATATAAAAATAGATGGAGATTATAATGTAACTAGTGAAGATATAATGAAAGTTCTAGAAGTAGCAGTCAAGAATAACCCTTATACATTAAGAGAAATGGTTACAGTATTGCCAATTGATTATTCATTAGATGATAAAGCATTTATAAAAAATCCTAAAGGAATGAAAGGTGAAAATTTAGGATGTAGAGCTGTTATGGTAACTGCACCTAAAAAAAGTGTTTATTCAGTTATTGGACTTTTAGAAGATATAGGTTTAGAAGTCGTAGATATATCTATTAATAATATCGGAGACTTATATTCATTTAACAATAATAATTTTGCGGATAAAGTAGGAGCAATTGTAAATATTGGCCATGATACTACAAGCGTTTCATTATACAATAAGAGTATACTTGTAAAAAGTAGTATAATAAACATGGGTGGAAAAAATATAGATAATGATATTTCTTATATGTTTAAAGTAGATATTCCAACTTCTACAAATTTAAAATTAAAATTTGCATTAGCCCATAAAAAAAATGCTAATGTCAATGATATAATAGAAGTTAAAAACGCAGTAGAAAATAGTTTTAAAATAAATCAATTTGATATATCAGAAGTAGTTCAATCTAGGATAGAAAATATCTTAGAAGAAGCAAAAAAAGAAATTAATGTATTGACAAGTAGAAAAATTGATTATATCATTATAACAGGTGGTACTAGCAATATGCCAGGATTTGAATATGTCGTTAAAGATATATTTGGTGAAAATGCTAATATCGGTAACATAAAGATGTTAGGTATAAGAGATAATATATATTCATCTTGTGTTGGAAATATAGTATACTTCATAAGTAAATTAAAATTAAAAGATATGGATTTTACTATGATAAGTGATGATGAAATGTATCAATATTCTTCAGCAAATATAAAGAAGTTAAGTACATCAGATTCAATGCTAGGGAAAATATTTGGATTTTTCTTTAGCGAATAGAGGAGGAAAATATGTTTGGATTAGAAATGGATCAAGTAGCAAAAATAAAGGTTATTGGTGTCGGTGGAGGCGGTAATAACGCTGTAAATCGTATGATAGAATCAGGAGTTAAAGGTGTTGAATTTATAGTTGCTAATACCGACTTACAAGTTTTAAATGTGTCAAAGGCTCCAACTAAAATACAAATTGGTGAGAATTTAACTGGTGGTCGTGGTGCAGGAGCTAAACCTGAAATAGGTAGAGAGGCCGCACTTGAAAGTAAAAAAGAAATAGAAGAAGCTCTAGCAGGTGCTGATATGGTATTTGTAACTTGCGGTATGGGTGGAGGAACTGGTACAGGTGCTGCTCCAGTTATTGCCAATATTGCTCAAGAATTAGGTGCTTTAACTGTAGGTATAGTAACTAAACCATTCTCATTTGAAGGTAAAAGAAGAATGGAACAAGCCGTAGAGGGACTTGAAGAATTAAAGAAAAATGTAGACACTTTAATAGTAATTCCAAATGATAGATTAAGAGAAATAATAGATAAATCTACACCACTTTTAGAATCATTTAAAGAAGTAGACAATGTTCTTAGAAGAGGTGTTCAATCTATATCAGATTTAATAGCAGTAGCTGGTTTAATAAATCTTGACTTTGCCGATGTAAAAACAGTAATGGAAAAACGCGGAAAAGCATTAATAGGTATTGGTATTGGAGTAGGTGAAAATAGAGCAACTGAAGCTGCACTACAGGCTATATCTAGTCCATTACTTGAAACTAGTATAAGTGGCGCTACAGATGCTATTATAAATGTTACTGGTGGAAACAATTTAACATTATTTGAAGTAGAAGAGGCTGTAGATATTATAAGACAAAATGCTAGAACAGATGTAAATACTATATTTGGTGCAGTTATAAATGAAAATTTAAATGATGAAATTATTGTTACAGTAATTGCTACAGGATTTGATGATGATCAAAAACAAGTTGAAACTACTAGAGTTGAGCAAAATGCTAATCAAACACATAATATATCTTCAAGAGATAAAATGGCAAATGAAGAAGACGATGATAATGATGATATAATTCCTTCTTTCTTAAGAAGAAGAGGATCTTTCTAAAAACTGTTATGACTTATAATAGTTTTTTTCTTACATTGTAGGATTTTATAAAATGTGTTAAAATAAGATATAGGAGGGTTATGTATGAATAATGTAGATGATTTATATAATAATATATGGAAAAAAATAGAGGCATTTAAAGAAAAATATGGTAATAAAGCAACTATTAATAATTTTGAACAAGATATTTTAGATTCAAAAAATCCATGGTTATGTTGTTGGTTTGCTCGTTATATTGAAGGATCTAACAAAAAAGCACTAGAACAAGTGGTAATAGATGGTAAAGAACCTAGATTATGTTATAAATTTGCTCGTGATGTAAATGGAGCTGACATTAAAGCACTAGAACAAGCGGTAATTGAAAGTAAAGATGCTCATTGGTGTTTTTGGTTTGCTTATGATATAGAAGGGGCAGACATTGAAAAATTAGAACAAGCAGTTATAGAAAGTAAACACTTGGCATATTGTTGTGATTTTGCTGAAGGTGTAAAAGGAGCAGATATTGAAAAACTAAAACAAGTTGTGGTAGAAAGTAAAAAACCAGGATATTGTTATGAATTTGCTAGTAATATGAGATTCAGAAATGTAAATATTGATGATCTGAAACAAGTTATAATAGAAAGTAAAGATCCTAGATGCTGTTATCTCTTCGCTAGTTATGCAGGAGGTTCTAACAAAAAAGAATTAGAACAAATAGTAATAGAAAGTAAAGATCCTGAATATTGTTATAAATTTGCTAAAGATGTATATGGTGCAGACAAAAAAGCATTAGAGCAAGTTGTAATTGAAAGTAGAGATCCTGAATGGTGTTATGAATTTGCTCGTTATATTGAAGGATCTAACAAAAAAGCATTACAACAAATAGTAATTGAAAGTAAAAATCTTGAATGGTGTTATAAATTTGCTCGTGATGTAGAAGGAGCTAACAAAAAAGCATTACAACGAATAGTAATAGAAAGTAAAAATCTTGAATATTGTTATCTCTTTGCTCGTGATGTAGAAGGAGCTGACAAAAAAACATTAAGCAATTTAGTAATACAGTTTTCTAAATCTTATGAACTATCTGAAGAACAATTAAATTTTGTAGAAATAAAGCAAAAGATTTTATCTTTAAAAAATAATAATTAAACTATTATAAATTCTAATAGTTTTTTTCTTGACTAAATATTGATTGTTTTATATAATAATTAAAGAAAGTAGATGGATATATGAAAAAAGGATTTACATTAGTTGAATTACTTGCTGTTATAGCTATATTAGGTATTTTAGCATTAATTGCTATACCAATTACTAATAAAATTGTAAATAATACTAGGGAAGATTCTATGAAAATAAGTGTTAAACATTATATCGATGATGTACAAATAGAAATAGCAAATAAAGATATTGATACAGATAATGTAATGGATGGTACTTATTTAATAACTAATGGTGGTAAAGCTATTGTTAAGGATGATATAACTATTGAACTTACATATAAGGGTACACCATTAAGTGAAGGTACTTTAGTAGTTGAAAATGGTATAGTAAAAAATATAATAGATGGTAAAATAAGTAAATGGAAAGTTAAAATTGAATCAGGTGAAATAAAATTATATAGATAGAGTCTTAGGACTCTTTTATAGTAATTTTAAATTATAAATGATATAATATATTTATGGAGGCATATATGACTGATATTGAAATAAGTAAAAAATGTATTATGAAGGATATTAAATCTATAGCAAGTAGATTAAATATAAATGAAAATGACATAGAATTATATGGAAAATATAAGGCTAAATTAAATCTTAATATAAATAATAATAAAAAAGGGAAATTAATACTTGTTACATCTACCAATCCTACACCTTATGGTGAAGGTAAAACAACTATTAGTATAGGCATTAATGATGGTTTAAATAAAATTGGTAAGGATAGTATCGTAGTACTTAGAGAACCTTCTTTGGGCCCAGTTTTTGGTATTAAAGGTGGCGCTACTGGTGGAGGGTATTCACAAGTTGTTCCTATGGAAGATATAAATCTTCATTTTACTGGTGATATACATGCTATAGAAATGGCTAATAATTTATTGTGTGCTATAATAGATAATCATATATATCAAGGTAATACATTAGGAATTGATAAAGTTGTATTCAATAGATGTGTTGATTTAAATGATAGGGCATTAAGAAATGTTGAAATAAAATATGATAATAAAGGATTAACACGCAGTGATAAATTTAATATAACAGTTGCTAGTGAAATGATGGCTATACTTTGTTTAGCGACTTCTATTGATGATTTAAAAACTAAAATTGGTAATATAATAATAGGTTATACAAAAGATAATAAAGAAATATATGCTAGAGAATTAAATTGTGTTGGAGCAGTAACTTTACTTTTAAAGGATGCAATTAAACCTAATTTAGTTCAAACATTAGAGGGAAATCCTGCAATAATACATGGTGGGCCTTTTGCCAATATTGCTCATGGATGTAATTCTATTATTGCAACTAATATGGCACTTAGTTTATGTGATTATGTAGTTACTGAAGCAGGATTTGGTGCTGATTTGGGTGCTGAAAAATTTTTGGATATTAAATGTCCTATTGCAGGTATAAAACCTAATTGTATAGTTATAAATTCTACAGTTAGAAGTTTAAAATATAATGGAAATGGTTCTTTAGAAGATGGAATTTTAAATTTAAAAAGACATGTAGAAAATATTAGCAAATATACAAATAATATAATAGTTTGCATAAATAAATTTAATGAAGATAAAGATGAAGAAATAGAATATATAATAAATTATATAACTGATTTAGGTTATCAAATTGAATTATGTACTTCATATGAAAATGGTGGTAATGGTGCTGTAAAATTATCACAGAAAATAGTAGAAATATGTGAAAATGATATAGATTACAAGCCTCTATATGATTATAGTGATAGCATAATAAATAAGATTAATACAATTTGTAAAGAAATATATAGATCTAAAAATATTATATATACCGATGAGGTAATAGATAAAATTAAATATTATGAAAATAATGGATTCAAAAATTTACCTATTTGTATTGCTAAAACTCAATATTCATTTACTGATAATCCAAAATTATTAGGCGCACCTAACGATTTTGATATGAATGTAACAGATATTAAATTATCAAATGGTGCAGGTTTTATTATAGTATATATGGGCAATATAATGACTATGCCTGGTCTTGGAAAAAATAGTGCATATCTTAATATGGATATAGATAAAGATGGAAATATAAGAGGATTATTTTAATTTAAAACGAATTAAAATGTAAAATATTAATGAATATAATATCAAGAATTATAAACAAAAACGGCTTTTTATGAGCCGTTATTTTTGTTTTTTAGCAAATTCACATAAACCACACCAAATGGCTAACAATATTATTAAAAACATTCCCATTTTGTTGTATCCTCCTTAAGTTTATCTGATAATTTTTAAAGTTTTCTATATTACATTTATTATAACATTTTTTATGACTTTTTGAAATGTATTTTTGGATATCTACATAATAGAATACCTTTAGGTTATTATATTTTACTTTTTCTATTACCCTTAACTCATTATTGACTTTCTATTTTTTTTATAATATAATTTGAAGTAGGAAAAGGGATTTTAGTTTATTGGGTAACTCTTTTTCTAAATATTGATATTATTTGATATAATAGAACACCTAAGCATGTTTTTAATATCAAATCATAATATAATATTAATATATTTAAGTTTGTGGTTATAAAGTATTTAGATAATGTTATTATTGTGTTTTGAAATAGGGTTAACTCTTCATTTTAATCAACTCCTTTTATAACTACAAAAAACCCATTTGATAATTATGTTTCGAAGTTTTCCCTTTTCCTTACTTCCTATATATAATTATATTCTTACATGGTTATATTGCAGGTAATTCATATAAGTATGATTGTATTATTAGTGATAAAACAATTTATTAATAAATAATAGTGACTAGTCTTAATTGACTAGTCCTTTTAATTTTACTCACTTTATATTGATAAATATAACTGAAAATATTGATATTTCATAAACTTATTTAGCTATTTTTGACATGCATTGTAAAAAAATAATAAACAATATGTTTAAATTAAATAAATAATTACCATTATATATCTGAAAGGAGAAATTATGGCACGTCATAAAGTAGAAATATGTGGCGTGAATACTGCGAATTTAAAGGTTTTAAGCAATAATGAAATGGTTGAATTATTTAAAAGATATACGGATGGTGATCTTACTGCTAAAGAAGATTTAGTAAATGGTAATTTAAAACTTGTATTGAGTATTTTGAAAAAGTATAGTAATAGATGTGACAATATGGATGATTTATTTCAAATTGGATGTATAGGTCTAATTAAAGCTATAGATAATTTTGATTTATCATTTGATGTTAAATTTTCAACATATGCTGTACCTATGATATTAGGTGAGATAAAAAGGTACTTAAGAGATAATACGGGTATTAGAATCGCTAGAAGTATAAAAGATACTGCATATAAAGTAATGCTTGCTAAAGAAAAATTAACTAATGAATTAAATCGTGAGCCAACAATCGTGGAAATATCAAAATACTTAAATATGAGTGAATATGAAATATCTAATGCTATAGATAGTATGAAAGAGACTATAAGTATATTTGAACCTATATATAACGATGGAGGGGATACTATATATATATCTGATCAACTAGAAGATAAACATAATAAAATGAATAATATAATTTTGAATGTAGCACTAAAAGAGGCTATAAATCAATTAAAAGAAAAGGAAAAATATATAATATATGAAAGATATATTATAGGTAAAACTCAAATGGAACTTTCAGATGAAATAGGTATATCTCAAGCACAAATATCTAGACTAGAAAAAAGCGCTTTAAATAATATTAAAAAAAATATAACATAATATAGGCGCATATAATGACATTTTTCATATAATATATTGGTGATATGATGAGAATATCAGAATTACAAAATAAAACTGTTATAAATTTATTGGATGGTAAAAATATAGGAAATATTATTGATTTAAATATAGATGAGCAAGGTAAAACTGTAGATTTAATAGTAGAAAAACGCAAATTTTTTATCTCTTTTTTCTCAAATAAGAAAGAAATTTCAGTAAAATGGGAACAAATAAATAAAATAGGTGAAGATGTAATATTAGTTAATATTGAATATTAATATAAAAAGTAGTACAATAGATTCATGAAAAAGAGGTCAGTATTACTATGAATAATGAATTAAATGTAGGAAATTTTTTAATGTATACTATGAACATGTTAAATGAAAGAAATATAAAATTAACTATAAATAATGGTGTAATAAAATCAACATGGGATGAAGTACCAATAAAAGATAATTTAATTGCGATACATACTATTATAAAAAGGGGTACAGTACTTTTTGATGAAATTATACTTGCAAGAAAAGATCTAAATGAAATAAATCAAAAAATACTAGATAAAATAAATAATACTTCGGATAATATAAATGTAGATTTTAAAATTATTGGAAGTTTTTACCATACTAATGATAACTGTAATATAAATATGGAATATAATAAAGATAATGATTTATTACTTGTATATCAGTCTAAGTGGTTAAATGAAAAAATGAAGCCAATAAAAGTATTAAGTTTATATAATATATTAGATGATATTCCAGTTGTTGTAACTGAAAAAGAAGCAATAAATTTATTTAACATGGATAATAGTTATTTAACTGACCCAAATAATCTATTATTAAATTCTTCCGATACTGAAAGAAAAAGAACTATGGATAATTACAAAAAGTAAGGCTTAAAAGAGCCTTTTTTCTTGTTTTTATACCATTTTATTGGTATAATATTAATATTAGTAGGGTGATATAAATGTACTTAAAAAAAATAGTAGCAACAGGTTTTAAATCCTTTGCTGATAACACTATAATAGACTTAAATAATAATATAGCAGGTATAGTTGGACCAAATGGGTCTGGTAAAAGTAATGTAGTTGATGCTATTAGATGGGTATTAGGTGAACAATCAGTTAAATCACTTCGTGGAGATCTAAATATGACTGATGTTATATTCTCTGGAAGTAAGAGTAGAAATCCTATGAATGTAGCCACTGTTACATTGATATTCGATAATTCAGACAATTATCTTAATATTGCTTATGATGAAGTTGCTATTAAAAGAAGATTATATAAAGATGGTACAAATGAATTTTTTATTAATAATGAAAAATGTAGGTTAAAAGATGTAAGTGATCTACTTATGGATAGTGGTATTGCTAAAGAATCATTTAATATAATTTCTCAAGGTAAAATAGATGAAATATTACTTAGTAAACCTGAAAGTAGAAGAACTATATTTGAAGAGGCTGCTGGAGTATTAAAATATAAAAAAAGAAAAGAAGAAGCATTAAAAAAATTAGATAAAACTCATAACAATATGAGTAGAATTAATGATATTATAAGTGAACTTGAAGTACAAATAGAACCTTTAAGAGAACAAAAAATAAAGGCTGAAGAATATTTGTCTTTAGAAGATAAATATAAAAAATTAGATATTTCTTTAATAGTTAATGATATATCTAATATTAATTATAGATACCAAGAAAATAAGAATAATGTAGAAGCACTAAAAGAAGAAATATTAAAACTTTCTACTTCTAATAATACTAATGAAACTGAAATAATTTCACTTAAAAATAAAATAAGTAATTGTGAAAAAGAAATAAAGGATAAACAAAATTTATTATTCGATATCGTTTCTAAAATTGAAAACTTGAATGCAAAAAAACAAATTATTTTAGAAAGAAAAGGTTTTGAAGTAAATGATGTTGCTCTTCATAATTCTATAATAAATTTAAAAGAAGAAGAATTGAAGATTAAAAATGATATATCATCATGTAAAAATAAAATTAAAGTAAAAGATGATGAACTATCTAATATAAATTCAGAATTATCTAAATTAGAAGATGAACTTGAAAAATTAAAAAATGATAAATCTAATTCTATATTTAAATTAAATGATATAGTTAAAAAGAGTAATATATTAAATACTAAAATTGATACATTAAAAGAGAGCATAGAACATAATTCTAGTTTACCTTATTCAGTTAAAAGTATAATAGAAAATCCTAAATTAAGTGGAATACATAATATTATTGCTTCACTTATTGAAACAGAAAAAAAATATTCATTAGCGGTTTCTGTAGCATTAGGTGGTAATGCTAATAATGTAGTAGTTGATAATGAAAATAGCGCTAAAGAGGCAATTAAATATTTAAAAGATAATAATATAGGTAGAGTTACATTTTTTCCTTTAAATATTATAAAAGAAAAATATGTAGATGGTGATACATTAAATATTTTATCTAAACAAAAAGGATATATAAATATATTATCTTCAGTAGTTAAAAACGATTCAAAGTACGATAATATAATTAAAAATCAATTAGGAAATATAATATTAGTTGATAATATAGATAATGCTACTACAATAAGCAAAAATATTAGTCACAAATATAAAATAGTTACATTAGATGGTGAAGTATTACATGTTGGTGGTTCACTTACTGGTGGAAGTATAAAAGTTAGAAATTCAATTATGGATAAATATGAATTAGAAAACAATATTAGACTTTTAAAAGAGATAGAAGTTAAACAAAAAGATATTGAAAATTATATCAATAAATTAGATAATGATATAAAAGCACTAGAAGATAAATTATATTTAAAAAATAAAGATAAACTTTCTATTCAAGAATATATAAATATTAAAAATAGTGATATAAGCAATTTAGTTTTAAAACTTGATGAAATTACTGATAGTATAACTAGTTTAAATAATAAATTAAATAATACTATAGATAAGCAAGAAGAAGAAATATTGAATGAGTATTATGGTAAAGTAGAAGAAAAAGAAAAAATATCTACTGAATTAGAACTTTTAAATAATAATAAAATTAGACTTAATCAAGAATTAGAAACTAGTGAATATGAAGTTAAAAAAGAAAACTCAATGTATAATGAGAAAAATAATTTATTACATAAACTTGAAATAGAAATAAATAGGGATGATGTTAAACTTGATAATTTACTTAATAATTTAAGTGAAACATATTCCATGACTTATGAGCATGCTTTAAGCATATATAAACTCGATATGGATGTTAATTTAGCCCGTGAAACCGTTGCGACTTTAAAACGCAAAATAAAAGAGTTAGGTCCAATTAATCTAATGGCACCTGAAGAATATGCTAAAGTAAGTGAAAGATATGAATTTTTAATACATCAACAGGAAGACTTAAACAATGCTGAAAATACATTACTAGAAATAATAGATGAAATGGACTCTGTTATGAAAGAAGAGTTTATTAAAACTTTTAAAGTAATTCAAGATAATTTTTCTACAACTTTTAAAGAATTATTTAAAGGTGGTACTGCAAAATTAAAATTAACAGATCCAAATAATATTTTAGAAACTGGAGTAGAAATAGAAGCATGTCCTCCAGGTAAAACACTTAAAAGTATAAGTTTGTTATCTGGTGGTGAAAAGACTTTTACTGCTATAAGTTTACTATTTGCTATACTTAAATCTAGACCTGTTCCATTCTGTGTACTTGATGAAGTTGAAGCCGCACTAGATGAAGTAAATGTTGAAGCATTTGGTGAGTATCTACACAAATTGAAAGAAAAAACACAATTTATAGTTATAACACATAAGAAAAAAACAATGGAATTTGTTGATATTCTTTATGGTATAACTATGCAAGAATCAGGCGTAAGTAAACTTGTAAGTGTTAAATTAGAAGAAATAAAATAAAACGGAAGTGATATAGTGAATTATTTATTATATGGTACAGAAAAATATTTAATAGATAAAGAAATAAAAAATATAATAGATAAAAATAAATTTAATGATTTTAATATTTCAAAAT
This sequence comes from uncultured Bacilli bacterium, assembly GCA_947628725.1. Lineage (GTDB taxonomy): Bacteria > Bacillota_I > Bacilli_A > RF39 > UBA660 > UMGS1613. The sequence continues at coordinate 14,634 of CANRAQ010000009.1, forward strand.
ATGATTTAGAAGAAAATACTATGAATGAAATATTAGAAGATATTAATACTATGTCACTTTTTTCAACTAATAAATTAATTATTATAGATAATGCATTTATATTTAATAGAGTGCAAAGTAAAAAAATTGATAATATAGATTTATTGGAAGACTATTTAAAAAATTTTAATAAGGATACTACTATTATATTTATAGATAGAAATGAAAAAATAGATAATTCTAAAAAAATAGTAAAATTAATAAAAGAAAACGGAGTTATTAAAGAGTATAATACATTAAAAAATATAAATAGTGTCGTTAAAGAAATGTTTGATGGATATGAAATAACTAATCAATCAATAAATTTATTAATAGATAGGACTGGTAATAATTTAGATCTCATATATAATGAAGTAGAAAAGTTAAAAATATATAAAATAGATGACAAGATAATTACAGATAAAGATATCATAGACTTAACTGTAGAAAATATAAATATAGATATCTTTAATTTTATTGATAATATAATAAATAAGAATAAAAAAATTGCTATAAAAACTTATAAGGAATTACTTAAATATAATGAAGAGCCTATAAAAATAATTGCTATGTTAGCAAGTAAATTTAGGCTTATGTATCAGGCTTGTACATTATCAAAAAAAGGTCTTACTGAAGATAGTATATCCGAAATATTAGGGGTACATAGATATCCAGTTCATTTAGCGATTATTTCAGGATATAAATATAATTCAAAAATACTACTTAATTATTTAGATAAATTGGCTGATTTAGATATAGGAATAAAAACGGGTACTGCTGATAAGAATTTAGCGCTTGAATTATTTATTTTAAGTTTGTAGGTGGTTAGATGGGAAATAATATTTTAAATAAAATACGAATTAAATATTGTAGTTTTAAATATTTAAATAAACATAGAAATAAACTCGTTATAGAAAATACAAAATGTGGTGTTAAAACTATAGCTAATATAGATGAAAGATTAGCATTAGTTCCAAAGAAAAAGTACATGAAAAATTTAAATAGTAGTGTAGAAAGATTTTTAAATATGATGATTTCTAATTGTAAAAATTTTAATCCTAATATATTTAAAGAAAATTTCTCTCATACAGTCTTTAACTACGAACTTAGTAATCAAGATGAAATAAAAGGTAATTTTCAATATAAATTAAATCATAAAAATTGTCTATCATCCATATATTCAAATTCAAGTAGTATATTATCACATGAATACTTACATATGGCAACTACATTAGAAAATTCAAGTGAATATAGAAGTGGTTTTCATATAATTACTAATTCAAACAGCGATGTAGAATTAGATATTGGTGTAGGTTTAAATGAAGGATATACAGAAGTAATAAATCAAAGATATTTTAATACTAGCAATGATTCAATATATTATTTTCAAGTTAAAATTGCAAAAGTGATAGAAAAAATTATAGGTAAAGATATTATGGAGAAGGCATATTTTGATTTATCACTTAATACTGTAATTGAAGAATTATATAAATATGGAAACACTAAAGATGAAATAGATGAGTTTTTGTATAATTTAGATGTTATAACTTCAATAAATTTTATGGATAATATATATTCTGAAGAATTAATACCTCAATTTCAATCTAAAATTACTTCTATATATAATTTTTTAGGAAAAACATTTATAAATAAATTAAATAGTTTAGATGAAAATGATAGAATTATGTTATTTTCTAATAATGATTGGTATACCGATAGGCAGTTTAAATTTAAAAGTAATAATATTAATGATGATTATATATTACATAATTTTGAACTATTAAGTTTAGATTTATATAAAAAAATAGTTATGCTTATAGATGATGAAAAAGAAAATTCAAATAAAAAATTATAATAAAAAGAAAGTTAATCGATGACTTTCTTTATTTTTTCATTTATTTCTTTTAATTTTAATTCATTATTATTCTTACCAGGTTTATAATACCTTTTACCAACTAAATTATCAGGTAAATATTGTTGTTTAACAATATGATTTGGATAATTATGGGCATATTTATAATCTGGTGAAGTGGTCTTTAAATGATTTGGTACATTACCTGTATTACCTTTATTTATATCATTTATAGCGTCACATAAAGCCATATATGCACTATTTGATTTAGGTGATAGAGCAAGTTCTATTACAGTTTGCGCTAAAGGAATTTGTGCTTCAGGTAATCCTAATCTTTCACATGCATGAACACATGCATCAACTTTAACACCCATAATTGGATTAGCAAGACCAATATCCTCATATGCAATTACAGTCATTCTCCTAAGTATTATATCTAAATCTTCTGCTTCTAATAGACGAGCTAAATAGTGTAGGGCAGCATCAACATCAGACCCTCTAATACTTTTTTGAAAAGCACTTATTACATCGTAATATCCATCACCATTTTTATCGTGAAATAAATTAGGTTTATTACTAATACTTTTTAAATTTTCTATAGTCACTTTTTTATTTGAAGAATAATAAGCAACTTCAAGCAAATTATATGCATATCTTAAATCACCACTAGATATTTCACTTATATATTCTATCGAATTTTTATCTATTTTAATATCTGTTAGTTCATTTTTGATAGCTCTATTTAGCGCTTTTTTAATATTATCACTAGTAAGTTCTTTTAATTCAAATATTTGACATCTAGATCTTATTGCAGGATTTATAGAGTGATAAGGGTTTGCAGTTGTAAGACCAATTAATATAATTAAACCACTTTCTAAATATGGAAGTAATAAATCTTGTTTGTCTTTATTTAATCTATGTATTTCATCCATTATTACTACAAGTTCACCATACATTTTTGCTTCTTCAACTACAGTATCAAAGTCTTTCTTATTATTTATAGTTGCATTAAGCATTCTATATTTTAAATTTAATTCTTCAACTATTGATATTGCTATAGTTGTTTTTCCTATTCCAGGCTTACCATAAAGTATCATAGAAAATATTTTTTTATTTTTTACTAAATTATATAATATTTTATCTTTACCAACTAGATGTTCTTGACCTATAATATCTTTTATTTTTTTCGGCCTTAATTTAACTGCTAATGGTTCCATAACATCACCAATTATATTTTACCATAATATTTAAAAAAGTGGTATAATATATGTGTTGAGGGATATTATGAGTTTAAATGAATTAATAGATGAATTTTTAAGATATTTACTAATTGATAAAGGATATAGTAATAATACGATATCTTCATATAAACAGGATTTAAATAAATTTTCTAATTATTTTAAAAATATAAATGTAAATTCTATTACTGGCGACAATCTAAAAGAATATATAAAATATTTAAATAAAGAAAATTATGATTCTAAAAGCATATCTAGAAATATTTCATGTATTAAAAGTTTTTATAAATTTTTACTTATAAATAAATATATTAAAAATAATGTAAGTGATATATTAAGTATTCCAAAAGTTAAAAAAAGTTTACCTAACATTTTAACTGAAGATGAAGTAGATAAATTATTAGATATAAAATTAACTGATGAATTTGACTATAGGAACAAAACTATGTTAGAATTAATGTATGCAACGGGGATTAGAGTTAGTGAACTAGTAGATTTAAAACTATCCGATGTAGATTTTAATCAAGATATAATAAGAATATTTGGTAAAGGTAGTAAAGAAAGAATAATTCCTTTTGGTGAAATTGCAAAAGATTATCTATATATTTATATAAGTAAATATAGAATTATGCAACTAAAACATGGTAATAATGATTATTTATTTTTAAATAACCATGGTTTAAAAATAACTAGACAAGGTTTTTTTAAAATAATAAAGAAAATAGCTAGTGAAAAAGGTATTAATAAGGAAATTTCACCACATACACTTAGGCATTCATTTGCTAGTCATTTACTAAAGTATGGTGCAGATCTTAGAACTATACAGGAACTATTAGGTCATAGTGATATATCTACAACTCAAATATATACTCATATAACAAACGAAGAATTAAAGAAAGATTATAAAGAATATCATCCACATGGTAATTAGAAATGAGGTTAATTATGTATTCAGTAGAAAAATATATAGATTATGATAGAATAAAGGAATTTATAAAATTAGCAAATGCTAGTATTGAGGAATTAATAGAAATGACTAGATCATATGATGAAGACGATATTAATTTAAGTGAAGAACTTGGACCTATTACAGAAGAGGAGTTTCAAAATGGAGAAGTAGTTAATGATTTATGCCATTTTTTAAATCACTATGAAATAGATTTTATGGTTGAACATATTGATTTATTAAATAATGATAAGTCTAGACAAAATCTTTTAAAATATAAAAGTGGAATCGATAAAAAATTAAGAGAAATTCGTTTAGCTTTCGCAAATGACACTTTATATGAATATTTTTTAAATATGGATTTTGTAAAATTATTAGAATTTAGACAAATATTTAATTATTTTGGTAAAGATGTTGAACTTACTGATTATGGTAAAGAGATAAAAACAATATTATTTAATGTTATAAATAGTAAAATTGCAACTTCAAAAAAATCAAAGTAAATAAACAATTTGATTTTTTTATTAAATCATTGTATAATACATGTGCTTTACGAAGGGGGATTTATTATGAAAAAGAATAATATCAAAATATATTCAGTTGCTATAAGTGGAGCTGTTTTATTAAATTTTGCTTTATATAAGGGATATGAAAAATTAGCAGATGCTAAACCTTTTCATGAAAATTATTATCAAGTAAATAATATTGAAGAATATGAAATATCAAAATGTGGAATAGAAAAAAGAGAGTACAGTACTTATAATACTGTAAATACTAAAGATAATAACGGAGTTATAATTAAAACTCCTTATGAAAAATATAAAAATGATAATATAGTTAGAAATTATTACATTATACCAAATAAATATCTTGAAGATTATGAAATAGAATATATAAAATCTAATGTTAAAAATCAAGAAGATCTATTTTCACAAGAATGGATTAATTCATATGTAGAAACTATCGAAGATAATGATCACTCTAAATTATATAGATATGAAACTAGTAACTATATTCCTGAAAATAATAATTATGAGATATCATATATCATTAGTTCTAATGATTTAAATGCTCATTCATATGTTAAAGACAAAAATAGAGATATTTCAAACTCTGCTATATTTTCAGCAATATCTATAGGTAGTACAGCAGCGTATTTAGTAGCTACTAATAAAATTATAAAGAGAAAAGATAAAAAATATGTAAAGGAGATTAAAAAATAAACAATAATTTGTTTGTTTTTTTTCGCATTTTTGGTATAATAATTAATGTAGAATAGGAAGGTAATTATATGAAATTTAATAGAATATTTTTAGTAGTACTTGATTCACTTGGCGTTGGAGAAGCAATAGATGCTAATAAATTTGATGATGTAGGTGCATCTACTTTAGGACATATATTAGAATATAATCCAATAGATTATCCTAATTTAGAAAAGATGGGATTTTTAAATTTAGTAAATTATAAAAATATTAAAAATACTGATTCATATTATACCAAAGCTCATCCTAAGGCTAATGGAAAAGATACATTGACAGGACACTTAGAAATGATGGGTATACGTACATTAATTCCATTTAAAACATTTACCAAGGATGGTTTTCCAAAAGAATTAATAGAGGAATTAGAAAAACAATCAGGAAGAAAGATAATAGGTAATTGTAATGCTAGTGGAACTGAAATAATAGAGCGTTTAGGAAAAGAACAAATGGAAACAGGAGCATTAATCGTATATACTTCAGCTGATTCTGTATTACAAATAGCTGCTCATGAGGAAATTATACCACTAGAAGAATTATATAAAATATGTGAAATTGCAAGAAAATTAACATTAAAAGATGAATGGAAAGTTGGAAGAATAATCGCACGTCCATATGTTGGAACACCTGGTAACTTTGTGCGTACACCAAATAGACATGATTATGCCCTAGATCCTGTTAGTGATACTGTATTGGATAACTTAAAAAATAATAATTATGATGTAATATCTATAGGTAAAATAAGTGATATATTCAATAATTGTGGTATAACAAAAAGCACAAAGACTAAAGATAATTTAGATGGAATATATAGAATAATAGAAACTGAAAAATTGGATTTTACAGGATTATGTTTTGCTAACTTAAATGATTTTGATTCAAAATATGGTCATAGAAGAAATATAAAAGGGTATGCTGAAGCCATAAAAGAATTTGATGATTATATTCCTACTATTAAAGATAACCTAAGAGATGATGATTTGCTTATGATAGTTGCTGATCACGGAAACGATCCATCATATAAAGGAACAGATCATACTAGAGAAAATATACCTGTATTAATTTATTCTAGAAAATTTAAAGATCCAAAACATTTAAAAGAATTAGATTGCTTTTCAGATATAGGCGCTACTATAGCCGATAATTTTAATGTTAAACTTCCAGATGTTGGTAGAAGTTTTCTAGGTAAATTAAAATGAAATGTATGATAATTTCTGATATACATGGTGACATATATAATTTAAATAAAGTATTAGATATATATTCTAAAGAAAAATGTAATAAATTATTTATATTAGGGGACTTATTTAATTATGGAATAAGCCTAAATAATGATGATATTATTAATAGATTAAATGTCATGAAAGATAGTATTATAGGAGTATGTGGCAACTGTGATAACAATATAAAAAACAATTTATTTAGTATGCCTTACATAAATAAAACAAATATCAATAATAAAAATATAGTTCTAACACACGGACATCTATATTCTAAAAATTATTTATTAAATTTAGATGTAGATATAATACTTATTGGTCATTCACATATTGCAGATATTGAAAGAGTAGGGGATAAACTACTTATAAATCCTGGATCTATTTCTAAATCTAGATATGGTGAAAATAGTTTTGCTATAATAGATAATAATATTGTTACTATAAGAAATTTAGATAATCAAATATTAATAGAAGAAAAAATATAGTTAATTCTATATTTTTTTCAATTTTTTCATTATCTAAAGCATATATTTTATTGGTGATAAATATGTCCAGTGACATGTATGCATTTATACTCTCATCTATAGCAGGTTTTTCTACTTTAATTGGTTTTTTATTTATATATATTAAAAAAGATAGTAAAAGTGTCATCAGTAAAGCATTAGGATTTGCAAGTGGAATAATGTTAACTATATCTGTTATAGACTTATTGCCTAATGCATTTCGATTGATAACTGAAAATTATAAATCATTAGTAGCTATATTTTTAATTATAATGGGATTTTTAGTTGGAAATTATCTTTCTAGTGTTATTGACCTTAAAGTAGAAAAAAACTCTCATAATGGCACAAAATTGTATAAATTAGGCATAATTACAATGATAGTAATTATACTTCATAATATACCTGAAGGAATAGCTACTTATATAACATCTACAAATAATATTGATCTTGGTATTTCACTTACCATTGCAATAGCTATGCATAATATACCTGAAGGGATATCTATAAGTTTACCTATATATTATTCGACTGGTAGTAAATTTAAAGCGTTTATCTATACATTAATTTCAGGATTATCTGAACCTATTGGAGCAATTATAAGTTATATATTTTTAAAAAAATACATAACTAATATGATACTTGGTGTTATTTATGCTATAATAGCAGGTATGATGATTAATATTTCTACAAAAGAATTATATAAAGAATCTAAAAAATATAATAAAAAAGATACTAAAACATTTTTTATTATAGGTGTTATAATAATGTTAATTAATCATTTATTATTTGGTGAATAAATATAAGTAGGGAAGTGTTATAATGGAAACAATTGAATATAGACCAATAGGAGTATGCTCATCTAAAATATTTATAGATATAGAAAATGATATCATAAAAGATGTAAGAGTTATTGGCGGATGTCCAGGTAATAGTTTAGGTATAAGACATTTAGTTAAAGATAGAAATATAGATGAAATAATAACTAAATTAGAGGGAATTAGATGTGGTAATAAAAGTACTTCATGTCCTGATCAAATAGCTAAAGCATTAAAAGAATATAAACAAAAAAGAGATTAAAAAATCTCTTTTATTGTGGGTTATTTACAATCTATATTAGATTCTGTTTTAGAATTATTTTCTCTAGCATTACTTACTGAATTACAATTTTTCTTATTCATATCTTTATTCATACTAGATTTTTTATTATTCTTCTTCATTTAAATCACCCAGTTATATTATTTACAGAATAGAGAATAATATACTTATAAGTGTAGAATTATATATAGTAAATTCTATAATAATAAATTTAAGGTATAAAAGATTAAAGAGATAAGTATATCTATTATATATTAATTTTTGCAATCACTAGGAAGTTAACATAATATATATTATCGGCTTCTAATATTTTAATTAGAATGTGAATAGTTGTTAATGTTTTGGTCACATAATCAAATGTTATATATAAACTTATATATATTTATGTAACTATAAACTATAATTATAAATTATAAAATTAAATTTATTTATATATTCTCTATTTATGTTATACATTATTTATTATATATAATATATTATATCATTTAATTAATTTTAATAATCTTATGAATATTTAATATCCTATATATCCCCTATCTAAAATATTTGTAGTAGGGGGAGTATACAAAAAATAGATGTACTAGTCTTCATCTATTTTCCTAAAAGCAACTTTTCTAGATTCTATTTCAGCAATCTTTTCAAATACTTCTGTTGCGTTATTATCAGTAATTTCAGTATAGCCAAGTTCCTTAAGTGCTTGAGCTCTAATATTATTAAGTTCTAGAGTACGACTTAACTTATCCTCAACTTTTTGTTCAATTTGAGCAACAAATCTTCTATGAGATTCAGCTAGTTTACTTTTAGATGCTTTACCACTTCTATATAATACCATAGCAGAGAACATTACACTTTCAAATATAAATTGTTCATCTTCGTCAAAAGAAAATTCCATAGGCTTTTCAAAACCAGTTTCTTTTGCAACATAAGCAAGTATGTATTTTAGTTCTTTAGTATTATTCATTGCTTGTAGATAATGATATAAATAATTTATTATATGTCCACCATCACTACCACCATCTTCAAGGTATTCTTTAATTAAATCCACTACTCCAACAAATAATTCTTGATTTTTTTGACTTATGCCATTCATTAAGTCGTTCCCTACTCCACTATAATCAGAAGATTTATTTTCACAAATGCTATTTAATCTTAGTTCAACATTAGCTATATAATCAGTATCTACTTTTATTTTACTTAATTCATCAGGATTTTTAATATCTAATAAATTAAAAAGTAATACTTTCTTATCTTTTGGCCATTTATTTAAATCATCCATTTCTAGATAATTATATATCATTTGTCTTGATACTCCTAAATATTTAGCTAACTTAACTTTTGAAATACCTAGTTCATGTAATAAATTAACTAGTTTACTGTTCATTTCTATACCCTCCTACTATAATTTTATCACATTATTTACATTTGTCAAGTGTAAAGTAATTATAAAACTATATTAGGAATTTTATTATTTTTTGTAATATAAATGGCGCTACGAAAGACTCATATAGTGTTGTTATTATTATAACCAATATACAAAATATCAATACATATATAAATTTTTTTAAATAAGCCTTTAAATTGATATTTGTACCTTTTATAATATGTTTAATCATTATAAGTGATAATTTAACTATAAATGCAGTTAAAAGGCATAATATAAGTATATCTATTATTAAATGTGGGAAAATATATACTAAACTAATTAATAATCCTTTAATTTTATATGTTAAAATAAATGATGCTAAACTGAATCCTATTACAAAAGCCTTATAAAATAATATAAGTATATTAATTGGAAATAAAAAATATGTTAATCCTATAATCGTGAATAATACTACTGTAGAAATATTATTTATTATATTATTATAAAAATAATTTGCATAATTGAATTTATCATTTATAGTACCTATATATTCACTTATATATTCGGTAACTAGAGTTTTATCTGCACCATTTAATACTACTATAAATAAAGATCCTGCTATTAATCCTAATATTGTAATTACTATAGCAAATGTCACATATTTTTTATCAAATCTTACATTATCTAATAGTTTGTCCAATAATTTCATTCTTATCACCTACTTAATTCTATTAACAATTTTTAATTATATTCCATTTTTTAAAAAAATATATTATAATTATACTTGAGGTGTTTTATGAGCAAGAATATACAAAAGATAGTAATAATTATTTTAATAATATGTATGGTAGCAACTACTATACTTGCAATGTTCGCATAAAAAAACAATCACTATTTTGATTGTTTTTTTGTAGTTTTAGTAGTTTTATTTGTAGATTTATATTCTTTTAACATTAAATCTTTTATTTCTTCTAAAATTATAACTTCATCAGATTTAACTTTTTCTGGTTCTTTCTTTGGTTCTTCTTTATGAGTTATTTTATTAAATGCTTTTATAACCATAAAAATACAGAATGCAACTATTAGAAAATCAACTATATTTTGTATAAATAAACCATATGATATTTTAGCTTCCCCTATTTTAAGAGTCAATCCTGAAAAATCGATACCACCTATTAAAATACCAACTAATGGCATTATTATATCGTCAACTAATGAACTAACTATTTTTCCAAAAGCTCCACCTATAACAACACCTACAGCTAAATCTACAACATTTCCTTTAGAAATAAATTTTTTAAATTCTTTAAGCATACTTTTTCCTCCCAAGAGTTATTATATCATTTATTTTTAACAAATAAAAGGTTTATTTATCGAAATTGCAAAAATATATAATACATAGTGACCCCATGGTTATTATGTATTTTTTGTATTTTGATATATAATATATGGTTACAGAT
>CANRAQ010000010.1 GCA_947628725.1 uncultured Bacilli bacterium
GTATATACAGGAAGTCAACAACAAATCACAACAGCAACAAGTGGAACAGGATATACATTAAGTGGATATAATCAAACGACTGCAGGGGCACATACAGTAACAGCAACATTAGCAAGTGGATATAGGTGGACAGATAACGCAACAGGAACAAAGACATTTAGTTGTTCAATAGCAAAAGCAACACCAACAATAACATTAAGTGCAACAAGTGGAACTGTAGTAGCAGGAAAAGCATTAACATTTAATGAAAAGGCAAGTGTAGCAGGAAAGTTTACAGTAGCAAGTAACGCAACAGCAAAAGCAACAGTAACACAAGCCTCATCAGCAGAAATAGCTGCAAATACAAATAATTTAGTAACAGTAACAGGAGTAGCAGCAGGATCAGCAACAATAACAGTAAACTTTACTCCAACAGATACGGCAAATTATAATAATGCTGCAGCAAAGACATATACGGCTACAATAGCAAGTGCGGCAGCGATTCCAACGACTTCTTTATGTAAAACAGGACTAGTATATACAGGAAGTCAACAACAAATCACAACAGCAACAAGTGGAACAGGATATACATTAAGTGGATATAATCAAACGACTGCAGGGGCACATACAGTAACAGCAACATTAGCAAGTGGATATAGGTGGACAGATAACGCAACAGGAACAAAGACATTTAGTTGTTCAATAGCAAAAGCAACACCAACAATAACATTAAGTGCAACAAGTGGAACTGTAGTAGCAGGAAAAGCATTAACATTTAATGAAAAGGCAAGTGTAGCAGGAAAGTTTACAGTAGCAAGTAACGCAACAGCAAAAGCAACAGTAACACAAGCCTCATCAGCAGAAATAGCTGCAAATACAAATAATTTAGTAACAGTAACAGGAGTAGCAGCAGGATCAGCAACAATAACAGTAAACTTTACTCCAACAGATACGGCAAATTATAATAATGCTGCAGCAAAGACATATACGGCTACAATAGCAAGTGCGGCAGCGATTCCAACGACTTCTTTATGTAAAACAGGGCTTGTATATACAGGAGGCCAACAACAGATAACAACAGTAACAAGTGGAACAGGATATACATTAGGTGGATATAATCAAACGACTGCGGGTTCACACACAGTAACAGCAACATTAGCAGCAGGATATAGATGGAATGATAATACAACAGCAGCAAAGACATTTAGTTGTTCAATAGCAAAGGCAACGCCAACAATAACATTAAGTGCATCAAGTGGAACGGTAGTAAAAACGCAAACAAAAACATTTAATGAAAAAGCAAGTACAACAGGAACATTTACAGTATCAAGTAATGCAACAGGGACAGCAACAGTAACACAAGCCTCATCAACAGCAGTAGCTGCAAATACAAATAATTTAGTAACAGTAAAAGGAGTAGCAGCAGGTAAAGCAACAATAACAGTAAACTTTACTCCATCAGATACAGCAAACTATAACAAAGCAGTAGCAAAAACATATGCAGTAACTGTAGAAAACTCGGTAATAAATGTAACAGTAAGTGCATATCAACGAAGTTCTGATGGTAAAATAACAACAACAGCAAGAACTGTAAACTACATTTCTAATGAAAGTGCATATTATATAGATGGTGGTGCATGGAAAGGTAAATCAGCAGCTGATGTAAATGGATTCTTCTTCAAATTTGTTATAACGGCTAGTGCTGGCATTAAATCAATAACATGGAAGTGGAATGTTAGTAGCGGTGATGTTAGATTTAATACAAATTGGAGTACAAGCGATACTACTTTGTGGCCAACAAGTTATTCAGTAGGAACTCCAAGTGATGCAGTTAATAAAACAAGTTATACATATCAAAACTCCTTAAGTGGTGATGGAGCAAGAAAGGCAATAGTTACTATTGCTGATAATGCCGGAGAAACTAAAGTGATTAGAGTGGCAGTCAATATGGATAGGACAACTCCAAAAATAACATTTTCATCTTCGGGAACTGCTTGTAACGCCAACACAAGTACTTATATTAAAAGGACAGTAACAGCAACATGTACAGGAGCAGGCTCAGGACATAGTTTACAAATATGTGATACTCAAAAGGGCGATTGTAGTAGTTCTTCAGGTGGTTCCAATAAAAGTAGTAGCTCTTCGATAACTCTAGTAAGTACGGGTGAAAAAAGGACAGCAACAGCTACATGTACAAGTAAGTCTGGTGTTGCAACAACATCAACTTCACCAAATTTTAATATTAAGGGATCTATAACATTAACATATGCAAATAGTCTAAATGGATACGCAAAATCATCTGGTGCTACATCTGCTTCAAGTTGTCCAGGCGATTCTTTCAAATTACCAGGGGTAACTGTTGTAAAAACTAACCTAACAAATCTTTCTGTTCAAGCTACTGGATGGGCAACTAGTACGACAGGAAGTTCTTCGTATAGTGCAAGTACATCATATTCTTTCTCAAGTAGTAGAACTTTATATGCATATTTTTCTGGATATTGTACAAATACATGGGAAAATAAGAATGGCACATCCTCCACCAAGCCAACGAATATTTATTCTTATACTACATCTGTTAAGATTCCTGCAAATTCTACTAGCGGATATAAATGGACAAATAATGGACAAAATTGTGTAGGTTCTGGTAGCACTAGTGCTACTGGTACAGCAACTCCAGTACAATTATGTAATAATCCAAATTTTAGTGAAATGCCATCAAATATGTGTCATTAATAAGGAGGTATATATATAAAAAAGATATTAATAAGTACCATAATTCTACTAATGGTTTTTACATTAGTAGGATGTGGTAAAACTGAAGAAAAAAACACAAATAAAGATAAAGCAGATAAAGATGAGATACAAGAAAGTGTAAAAGCTTCATCTTTGAATGAAGAAGTTAAAATAGAGGGTTTAATATTTAAAAATGAAGAAATAAAAGTTGAAAATGGTGAAACATATTTTTACAGTACATTAACTAATAATACAAATAAAGATAAATATGTAGAATATATTAAAGGTACTATAACTTTTATTGACGTAGATGGTGAAGAAAAATCAACAGACCTATTGTTCTATTTTGGAAGTACTATATATAAATACCAAACAACTAACACCGTAACTATCGTACCATTAGATTTATCAAAAGTATCCAAAGTAGAATATGAATTTTATAACGAAGAAGAATAGATTTCTATTCTTTTTTGTTTAAAAAAGTATTAAAATATAGTATAATTAAGTTGGTGATTGTATGAAAAAAGTTAAAACCGTGGATGGATGTGAAGCATGTGCATCTACTTCATATTTATTTACTGAAATAGCTGGTATATATCCAATAACTCCATCTAGTCCAATGGCTGAACATATGGATGAATGGAGTAGTTTAAATAAAAAAAATATTTTTAATGATAAAGTTAAAGTTGTTGAAATGCAAAGTGAAGCAGGAGCATCTGGATTTATACATGGTGCTTTACAAAATGGAGTATTAGCTACTACTTTTACTGCTAGTCAAGGATTACTTCTTATGATACCAAATATGTATAAAATGGCTGGTGAAATGTTGCCATGTGTAATACATGTTGCAGCTCGTAGTTTATCTACTCATGCACTTTCTATATTTGGAGATCATCAAGATATATATGCAACTCGTAATACAGGATTTTGTATGCTTGCATCATCTAGTGTACAGGATGCATCGTATTTAAGTGGTATTGCACATCTTTCAGCAATTGAATCATCACTTCCATTTTTACATTTTTTTGATGGTTTTAGAACAAGTCATGAAATAGATAAAATAGAGGTATTAGAAGATAGTGATTATAAAAATTTAATAAATATGGATGCACTAAATAATTTTAGAAAAAGAGCTTTAAATCCAATGAATCCTAATACTCGTGGAACTGCACAAAATGATGATATATATTTTCAAGCAACTGAAGTAAGAAATATATATTATGATAAAATACCTGATATAGTTAATAGTTACATGGAAAAAATTAATAATATTGCTAAAACTGATTATAAACCATTTAATTATTATGGTAGTTTAAATGCAAAAAAGGTTATAGTTGCTATGGGCTCTGTTTGTGAAACAATTAAAGAAACAATAGATAACTTAAATGAGGATTTAGGTTTAATAGAAGTTCATTTATATAGACCATTTAGTGTTAAATATTTATTATCAGTTTTACCTGACACTGTAAAATCTATAGCGGTATTAGATAGAACCAAAGAGTTTGGAAGTATAGGTGAACCACTATATTTAGATATAGTATCTGCTTTAAAAGATAAAAATATATGTATAGTAGGTGGAAGATATGGTCTATCTAGTAAGAATACAACTCCAGCACATATAAAATCTGTATACGATATGTTAGATAATCCTAAAAATAATTTTACTATAGGTATAGATGATGATGTAACTAATTTAAGTTTAGATGTACCTGATTTTAATATAAAAAATAGTAAAGAAATTTTAATATATGGATATGGATCAGACGGTATGGTTAGTGCTTCTAAATCTATAATCAAGTTAATAGGGGATAATACTGATAATTATGTACAAGGTTATTTTCAATATGATTCTAAAAAAAGTGGTGGTGTAACTATTTCACATCTTAGAATATCAGATAAAAAAATAAGATCTACTTATTATGTTGAAAAACCTGATATAGTAGTTATATCTAAGGATAGTTATTTTAATGAATTTGAAATATTAAATAAAATTACTAAAGATTCTATTATAATTATAAATACTACTAAGACTGAAGAAGAACTTATTAATAGTTTCAGTGGTAAATTAAAGAAATTGATTAATGATAATAATACTAAAATATATACATTAAATGCTTACGATATAGCAGGTAAATTAGGCCTAGGAAATAAAATAAGTATGATTATGGAATGTGCGATACTTTATGTAACTAATTTAATAGACTATAAAATTGCTAAAGAAGAACTTATAAAATATATTAAAAATAAGTTTAGTAAAAAAGGTGAAGATATAGTAAATGCTAATGTAGAAGCACTAAAAATGACAGAAGGACTTATTAAAGAAGTAAATATAACTTTTGACGATATAAATATTAAAAATAATGATTTAAATATATATGAGGCAATGTTTAAAAGAGAGGGTAATAGTTTAAAAACATCTGATTTTTTATCTATGCCAAGTGGAATATTTGAACCTGGAACTGTAAAGTTAGAAAATAAATATATAAGTGAAGTTGTACCTCACTATATAAGTGAAAATTGTATAAATTGTAATCAATGTGTAATAGCTTGTCCTCATTCAGTTATAAGACCTTATTTATTATCTAAAGAGGAATATGAAAATAGTCCATCATATGTACAAAATAGATGTAAGAAGGCTATTGGACTTGAAGATTATTATTTTACTATAGGAATTTCTATTAAGAATTGTACAGGTTGTGGTCTTTGTATTAAAACTTGTCCTGGAATGAAAGGTAATAAAGCGCTTACATTTAATTCATTAAGTGATGAAATTAAAAATAAAGAGCAAGAGGTATTTGATTATCTAGAAAAAAATATAACTAATAAGAAAAAAATCAATGAATTAACTATAAAAGGATTAGGATTTAATAAACCTAAATTTGAATATTGTGGTGCATGTGCAGGTTGTGGAGAAACTTCATATATAAAAATACTTACTCAATTATTTAAAGATAACTTAATGATAGCTAATGCAACTGGATGTTCTTCGATTTATGGTGGTAGCGCACCTTCAACTCCTTATAGTGTGCCTTGGGCTAGTTCATTATTTGAAGATAATGCAGAATATGGATATGGTATACTTATTAGTAATAATTTAATTAGAAATAGAATTAAAAATATTATGGAAAATAATATGGATAATGAAAATAGTGAACTATTTAAAAAGTGGTTAGATAACTATGATAACTATGAAATTACTAAAAGTGTATATGATAATTTAACTTCTAATATACCTAAAGAGTTAGAAGAAATTAAAGACTATATACCATCTAGAAACATATGGTGTATAGGTGGTGATGGATGGGCCTACGATATAGGCTTTGGTGGAATAGATCATGTGCTTGCAAGTAATGATAATATAAATATTTTAGTACTTGATACACAAGTTTACTCTAATACTGGAGGACAATCTAGTAAATCTAGTGAAATGGGGTCTATCGCATCATTTACAACTAGTGGTAAAGTAACAGATAAAAAAGATTTAGCTAGTATTGCTATGTGCTACAAAAATGCATATGTTGCTCAAATATCACTAGGATCTAATATGATGCAAGTAATTAAAACTTTAAAAGAAGCAAACGATTATAATGGACCATCTATAGTAATTGCCTATGCTCCTTGCATATCACATGGTATAAAGGGTGGCATGACAAATAGTTTAAATATGGAACGTCTAGCAGTAGAGTGTGGATATTATCCAATATTTAGAAGACACCCTATAAATGGATTTACTTTGGATAGTAAAAATGTAAATTTTGATAAGTATGAAGAATTTTTAAATTTACAAACTAGATATTCTATGTTAAGTAAAGTTAATAATGAAAAATCTAATGAATTATTAAAAAATAATAAGAAAAATGCTATAGAAAGATTTGAATATTATAAAAGTTTAGAAAAAGTTGATAATTAGAATAATTTTAAAAGAGGATAGTGGAATTACTCCATAATCTTCTTTTTTCGTATTTTTTTGAAAAAAATTTCAGAAAAAAAAGGAAATCACCTACCTTTTGTAGAATGATATATATAGGGAGGTGAAAAATGCAATTTGAAATACATTATAATTTAGGATATCCTTAAAAAAATGCAGTTAATAAATTTATTATAGAAAGGAAATTATTTTATATGTGTAAAGATATTAATAAATTTTTAAATGAAAGTGATGTAAATAAAAACATATCAAGCAAAATAAAAATATTTTTTAATTTTGACGAAACAAAAAACTTTGATTATGGCATGGAAAAATATAAATCATATAATAAAAATAAAAAAGGAGATTTATTAGAACCTACAGAAATTATAAAAATAAATGTTCCATATTTTTATAATATATGTAAAAATAATGATGTAGATAAATTAGATAGTTTAACAAAATTTATAGGATTATTTGGAGTAAAAACAAGAGAGGAAGCTAAAAGACTATGTGAAGGTGATGAATGCATGGAAGAAATATATAAAAAGATAGATGAATTAAATGAAGATGAAGAGATGATAAAAGCATACAATGAAAGAATGTGTAAAGAAAAAAATAAATAAAATATAACACAATTGAAACTTATTTACTATTAATAATTGTAATTATGGTATAATTATAGTAGGTGGTAGTGTGGAAATAAAACTTTTTTGTGGATTAAATAAATTTTCTAGAGCTAAATTAGTAAAAAAAATTCAAGGATTTCATGGATATAGTATTTTAAAAAGTAGTAGATCATTAGAGGAAAATGATTTTATTAATAAGCTATCTTTGCAAAGTGACAATTATGGATATATGAGTCAAGAATTAGGTGAAGAACTAGATAAATTATTAATGGATGATGACTATAAATTAGGCATTCATAGAACAGGTTATACATATGTTAATGAATCTTTTATAGAAGATATATTTAATAATGGGTTAATAAATAATGGTGATTCAATGCAGGGAGCAATTTCTAATTCTATTAATATTGAAAAAACTGTTAGTTTTTATGACAAAATAGCGGTTTTAAGTGATCAATTAAAAAAATCCCATGCTTATAAAGGTTCACAGGGATGCTTTATAATTAGAATACCTAAAGAATACTTAGGTCAAAAAGATGGAAAAATAAAACCTATTTATTATAGATATGGTGGAACTATTAGACTTTTGCCAGAATTTATATATGGATATGTCCCTGTAGATAAAGAAGGTAAACTTGGAAATATTGTACGTAATCCTAATTATAAAGATACCCATGAATTGGATAATGATAATTTATTGTATGATGTATCTGCTTATTATAAGGCTAAAAATTTAGGGATAGATTTAGATAAACAGAAACTTTCTATGAATGATAGATATCAAATTATTACTAATGCATATAAAGATACTTTAGTAAAGTATGGTAATTATCAGGCAGAGCAGGCATTATTATATCTAATAAATAATAATGAAACTCAATATTTTACTGGAAAAGAAAATAGAGAAAATTTAAAAAAACATATAATATATGGTGATATATTAAAAGTCCTAAGTTTTTCACTTGAAGATCCAAAAAATGCTACTATAAATGATATAATATCAAATTTTATAAATTGTGTTAAAGAAGAATTAGAAAATAAAAGTGTAATTAAATAAGCATATGATATGTAAACTTTAGTAAAATAATAGAATATTCTATTATTTTTTATATATTTTTGATATAATTGTTATAGGTGTAAATATGCAAAATATATATGATATAACTTTAGAAGAATTAGAAAATTATTTTATAAATAATAATGATAAAAAGTTTAAAGCTAGTCAAGTATTTGACTGGGTATATAAAAAAAGAATCAATAATTTTGATGATATGAGAAATGTGTCTAAAGTAACCATAAATAAATTAAAAGATGATTTTTACTTTAAAAAATTAGAAATAATCGCAAAAAAAGAGGATAAGGATGTAGCAAAATACCTATTTAAGTTAGATGATAATGAAAAAGTAGAAGCGGTTTTGATGTATCATGATTATGGAAATAGTATATGTATATCTACTCAAGTAGGATGCAATATGGGGTGTAAATTTTGTGAAAGTGGTAGACTTAAAAAAGTTAGGAATCTAGAAGTATATGAGATGGTACTACAAATTCTAATGGTAGAAGAAGATATAGGAAAAAGAATAACTCATGTAGTATTAATGGGTATAGGAGAACCATTTGATAATTATGATAATGTAATAAGATTTATAGATATAATAAATTCTGGTAAGGGTATAGCAATAGGAAGTAGACATATAACTTTGTCTACATGCGGTATAGTGCCTAAAATAAAAGAATTTACTAATTATGATAAACAAGTCAATTTAGCTATAAGTCTTCATGCACCAAATAATGAAATTAGAGATTCTATTATGAATATAAATAAAGTTTATAAAATAGAAGATATAATTTCTGCTATTAAAGATTATATAGTTCATACAAATAGAAGAGTTACATTTGAATATATTATGTTAAAAGGTGTAAATGACACAATTGAATGTGCATTAGAATTATCTAAATTACTTAAGGGATTAAATTGTTATGTAAATTTAATTCCATATAATGAAACTAGTCATATAGAATATAAAAAAAGTGATAGTGATGCTATAATGGAATTTTATGATGTTCTTAAAAAAAATAATATATGTGTGACTATAAGAAGAGAATTTGGAAGTAAAGTAAATGCTGCATGTGGTCAGTTAAGATCACACTATGAGGAGGTATAAAATGGATTATTTTTATATAACAGATCCTGGAAAAATAAGAGAAAGAAATGAAGACAGTGTCTGCATATGTGAAAATCAAACAGGAGAAAAATTACTTATCGTAGCAGATGGAATGGGTGGACATAAAGATGGTGAAGTTGCATCCTCTATAGCCCTAAATCTTATATGTGAAAGATTTAGAAATATAAGTAGTTTAGGAAATAAGGAAGACGCTATTAACTGGATACAAAGTACAGTAAGTGAGGCTAATGTTGAAATATTTAGATATGTATCTATGCATCCAGAAAGTCAAGGTATGGGAACTACTATAGTTTTATCTGTTTTAACTCCATCATATCTTTTGATTGGAAATATAGGGGATTCTTCGGGATATATATATAAAAATGGAAAAATACATAAAATAACAGTTGACCATACTTTAGTTAATCTATTTGTAAAAAGTGGAGAATTAACAGCAGAAGAAGCTAAAAATCATCCTAAGAAAAATGTACTTATGAAAGCACTTGGTTCAAGTACTAATGTAGATATGGATATATTTAATGTAGAACTTAATGTAGATGGTATATTTTTATGTAGTGATGGACTTACTAATATGCTAGATGACAATCAAATAGCTAAAGTATTAAACGAGGATATTTCACTTGAACAGAAACTTGAAAAATTAGTTTTTAAAGCCAATAATCGTGGTGGTAGTGATAATATTTCAATAGCATGCTTGCTAAAGGAGGAAAATAATGATAAATAAGGGTGAATTAATCGATAATCGATATAAGATTATTAGATCTATTGGCGAAGGTGGAATGGCTAATGTCTATTTAGCATGGGATACTATACTAGAAAGAGAAGTAGCTGTTAAAATATTAAGAGGGGATCTTGCTGGAGATGAAAAATTTGTAAGAAGATTTCAAAGAGAAGCAAATTCTGCTAGTTCACTTAAACATCCAAATATAGTAGAAATGTACGATGTTGGTGAAGATGATGGTAAATATTTTATAGTAATGGAATATGTAAATGGTAAAACGTTAAAAAATCTTATAAAAAAGCGTGGAGCGCTTAATCTTAATGAAGCAATAGATATTATGTTACAACTTGCTAGTGGAATATCATGCGCACATGATAGTTATATAATTCATAGAGATATAAAGCCACAAAATGTAATGATTTTAGAAGATGGTAGAGTAAAAATAACTGATTTTGGGATAGCTATGGCCTTAAATAGTAATGAACTTACACAGACTAATTCTGTAATGGGTTCAGTACATTACTTACCACCTGAACAAGCAAGTGGTAGTGGTTCAACTATAAAAAGTGATATATATTCACTTGGAATACTCATGTTTGAACTTTTAGTCGGTAGAGTACCTTTTAAAGGTGAAAATGCCGTAGAGATAGCAATTAAGCACATGAAAGATCAAATTCCAAGTGTATGCAATATCAATAAAGAAATACCTCAATCAGTAGAAAATATAATTTTAAAAGCATGCGCTAAAAATCCTAAAAATAGATATGATTCAATTGCTGAAATGTATGAGGATTTAAAAACATGTTTAGATCCTAGTAGAAAAGATGAAAAGAGAATAGTATATAAATATCCTGAACATATGGATTCTGATGAGAAAAATATAAGTAAATTAGAATCTAGAGAATTAAAGAATAAAGATTTAGATCTAGATTTAGATGAAAGTGATATGAAAAGTGATAAACTTACAGTTGCTTTAAAAATAGTAGGAATATGTAGTGTAATCATAATACTTGCAGGATTAATATTTATTTTACTCTTTACTTCAAAAAAATCTAAAGATGTTAGTGTTCCATCTAATTTAGAGGGATTATCTGAAAAAGAGGCTTGTAAAAAAATAGAAAAAGCTGATTTAAAATGTTCAGTAAAATATAAATATGATGAAGAAAGCGAAGAAGATGTAGTATTGTCAGTTAGCCCTAAAGAAAACTCACATTTAAAAGAAGGTAATACGGTAACTATTACAGTATCATCTTTTGAAAATACTATAGTTATTGAAGACTATGTTGGTAAAAATATAGAAGTAGTAGAAGCTCAACTAAAAGAGGCAGGAATTAGAGTAATAAAAACTCCAGAAAAAGTAACTAAGGATGATAATAAAAAGGAAAATGATGTATTATCACAAAGTATTGAAGAAGGTAAAAGAATAGAAAAAAATAGTGGAATAATTGAACTTACTTATGCAACTTTAATAACAGTATATCCTGACTTTACTGATGGAACTTATAATAGAGATTTAATACAACAATTCTGTGATGATAATAAGATAGTTTGTGTATTTAAACAAGAAGAAGATAATAACTTTGAAGAAGGCGCAATAATTTTACAATCTAGAGGCGTTGGTGATGAGGTAAAAACTGGAACTACAATAACTATAACTATAGCTACTAATTCTAAAGAACCAGTTGAAACAGAAGGCGAAAATGATAGGGAAGATAGTTAAACAAATAAGTAATAATTACACAGTAAAAATTGATGATAAATTATATGTTTGTAAACCTCGTGGTAAATTTAGAAATATGGGTATCACTCCACTTGTTGGAGATAATGTAAAAATAGATGTGGAAAATATGTATATATTAGAAATTTTAAATAGGAAAAACAGTCTTGATAGACCAAGTGTTGCAAATATAGATCAAGCTGTTATAGTTACTAGTGTAAAAATACCTGATTTTTCAACTAATTTACTTGATAAATTATTAAATATAATAGAATTTAATAATATTAAACCTATAATATGTTTTACTAAAATCGATTTATTAAATAATGAAGAATTAGGTTATATAAAAAATATTCAAGAATATTATAAAAGTGTAGGTTATGAAGTATATAATAATACAGATTTAAAATTAAAAGATATATTTAAAGATAAAATAACTGTATTTGCTGGTCAAAGTGGGGCAGGTAAAAGTTCTTTATTAAATAGATTAGATGAAAGTTTAAATCTAAAAATAGGTGATGTTTCTATTGCTTTAGGTAGGGGTAAGCATACTACTAGACATACAGAACTTATAAGTGTTCTAGGTGGATTAATTGCTGACACACCTGGATTTAGTGCAATAGACTTTAATGGAATGAGTAAAAGTGATATAAGAGATAATTTTATAGAATTTAATAAATATAGAGAATTATGTGAGTATAAAGATTGTATGCACAAGGATGAGATAAATTGTGGAATAAAAGAAAACGTAAAAAATGGAAATATTTTAAAAACTAGATATGAAAATTATCTAAAATTCATAGAAAGAGGAGAATCAAAATGAAAATATCAGCATCGTTTCTAGATATAAAAGAACCTAAACAACAGGAACTTTTTAAACTTAGTAATTTAGATGTAGATTACATACATTTAGATGTTATGGATGGGATATTTGTAGAAAATAAAACTTATAGTTATGAAGAATTTAAGGATATTGTAAAATATGTTACTAAACCAAAGGATATACATCTTATGGTAAGTGATGTAAAAAGATATATAGATGAGTATGCAAATATGAATCCAGAGTTTATAACATTTCATTATGAGGCTTCAAGTGATGTTGGAAATGTTATAAATTATATTAAACATAAAAATCTTAAAGTTGGTATTTCTATTAAGCCATCTACTGATATAAAAGAAATTTTAGAATATTTAGAGTATGTAGATTTGATACTTGTAATGAGTGTAGAGCCAGGTAAAGGTGGACAACAATTCATGGAGGAAAGTGTAAAGAAAATAGATGCTCTAAATGAATTAAGACTTAAAAATAATTATAATTATTTAATTGAAGTTGATGGTGGAATAAATGATGAAACTATAGAAAAATGTAAGAATGCAGATATATGTGTTGTTGGTAGTTATATAACTAAACAAGATTATGAAACTGCTATTTATAAATTACGAAAAAATCAACATTAGGTTGATTTTTGCTTGATTAAAGATAAAAATTAGTATATACTATTAGATGTTGGAGGAACAAGTATGGAAAAAAATAAAAATGTAAAAGAAATAACAGTTAAAATTGAAGGAGAAAAATGGGAAAATGCCATTGATAAAGCATTCAAAAAAGCAAATGCAAAGGCTAAGATTCCAGGATTTAGACCAGGCAAGGCACCTAAAGCGGTATACATAAAAAACTATGGTATAGAATCTTTATTTATGGATGCCTCTAATTATGCTATTGAAGATGCTTATAATATTATGATAGAAGAAGCAAAAGATTTACAAGTTGCTGCAAGTCCATCTGTAGATATTAAATCAATAGATGAAAAATATATTGAATATGTATTTACAATTACATTAAAACCTGAAGTTAAATTAGGAAAATATAAAGGTTTAAATATTAAAAAGGAAACTGTAAAGGTTACAAAAAAAGAGATTGAAGAATCTATAGATCACATGAGAGAACACTATAAAGAAAATATAGTTAAAGAAGGTAGTGTTGAAAAAGGTGATATAGCAATAATAGACTTTGAGGGATTTAAAGATGGTGTAGCATTTGAAGGTGGAAAAGGAGAAAATTATTCACTTGAAATAGGTTCAAATACATTTATTCCAGGATTTGAAGATCAAATAATAGGGATGAATGTAGGAGAAGAAAAAGATATTAATGTTACATTCCCAGAGGATTACCATTCTGAGGATTTAAAAGGTAAACCAGTAGTATTCAAAGTTAAAGTAAATGAAATTAAAGAAGTAAAAATACCTGAATTAGATAAAGATTTCTTCGATGATTTAGGAATGGAAGGAATAGATTCTAAAGAAGCTTTAGAAAATCAAGTAAAAGAAAATATTAAAGCTGATAAAGAATTCAAAGCAGAAAATGAATATGTAGAAAAATTACTTACAGAAATTTCTAAAAATACTGAAATAGATGTACCTGATGCTATGATAAATGATGAAACAGATAGAATGGTCGATCAATTCGCACAACATATATCAATGCAAGGAATATCTATAGAACAGTTCTATCAATTTACAAATTCATCAAAAGAAAAATTAAAAGAGGAATATAAAGAAGAAGCAACTAAGAGAATTAAATTTAGATTAATTTTAGATGAAATAATTAAATTAGAAAAAATAGAAGTAACTGATAAGGAAGTAGATAAAAAAATAGAAGAATTATCTATAAAATACAATATGACTAAGGACGAAGTAAAAAAACAATATGAAGGAAACTTAGATTATATTAAATACGATTTAGAAGTAAACAAAGCAATCGATATAATAAAGGGTGAATAATCACTCTTTTTTCTTGATTTAAAGAATTAATTAATATATAATTTAATTGGGTGATGTTATGGGAAAAATTATTGAATTATTAAAAAGTATTAATTATCAAATATCAAAAGAATTATTATTTAATTATAAAAAAATTAATATAACTGATAGTGAACTTATACTAATTATATATATAACTAATTCAGTAAGTAATATTTATAATCCAAAACAAATATCAAGTGACTTAGATATAGATTTAAATGTAGTATTAGAAACTATAAATTCATTATGTGAAAAAGGTATTATAAAGATAGATATAGAGAAGATAAATAATATTAGAACTGAAGTAATAAATACAGATCTACTATATGAAAAATTATCATTTGTACTTGATGGCAAAGATACGAAAGAAAAACCTAATAATTTGTATAGTACATTTGAAACTGAATTTGGTAGAACATTAAGCCCAATGGAATATGAAATAATAAATAGTTGGATAGATAATGGTTATAGTGAAGAACTTATAGTACTTGCATTAAAAGAAGCAATTTATAATGGTGTTAGTAATTTAAGATATATAGATAAAATTATATATGAATGGGGTAAAAAAGGAATAAAAAATAAAAGTGATGTAGAGAAAAATAGGAAACAATTTAAGTCTAATAATTCAAATAAAAATAAAGAATTATTTGATTACGACTGGTTAAATGATTCAGATAACTGATTATTTAGATGAATTGTTTCCTAATCCACGTTGTGAATTAAATTATAATAAAGATTATGAATTATTAATTGCAGTAATGTTAAGTGCTCAAACTACAGATAAAAGAGTTAATATGGTAACTAATGTATTATTTAATAAATATGATACATTAGAGAAATTAGCAAATGCTGATGTAGATGATATTAAAGAAATAATAAAACCTATAGGAACTTTTAATAAAAAAGCATTAAATATTATAGATATATCAAAGTCTCTATTAGAGGAATATAATGGAATTGTGCCAAATAATAGAAAATATCTTGAAAGTTTAAGTGGAGTAGGTAGAAAGACTACTAATGTAGTTTTATCAAATTTATTTAATGTACCTTGTATAGCAGTAGATACTCATGTTTCAAGAGTTAGTAAAAGACTTGGTATTGCTAAAAATAGTGATGATGTACTTACAATAGAAAAGAAGTTAAATAAAAAATTCGATAAAGATAAATTATCTAGATTACACCATCAATTAGTTTTATTTGGTAGATATTACTGTAAAGCAGTAAATCCATTATGCGAAAATTGTAAACTTAAAGATATGTGTAAACATATAAAACAAAAAAATCTCGTTTGAGATTTTTTTAAGTGTTCTGATTACCACTATCAGTATTGTTATCACCATTTTCATCCGTTGGGTTATCAGGTGTTACTTGATTAACTTTATCTACTGTTACAGTTGTAGTTTTACCATCACTCATATTTGCTTTAAATATAGAGTATGCTGTTTTTACAACAAATGTATATTCACCAACTTCATCTAGAGTAGTAGTATATTGATTAGTAGTAACATAGTCTAATAATTTTAACTTACCATTACTATCTTTAAGATATATATTATATCCTAAATTACCTAAATTTGACCTGTTCCAAGCCAATCTATTATTTACTTGATTTTGTAAAAATTGTTGATTTTTATATACTGATCCAAAATATTTAAGTAAGTATTCTTGAGTATTTATTTCAGGATTAGATACGGCACTCCAAGATAATGTTACTACATTATCTACTGTAGAACTAGTTAAATTAGATACATCACTTAATTTAGCAAATCTTGGAGATGTTGATTTAGGTTCTGCACCTTTTACAAATAATTCTGTTATTCTTAAATTTGATGGAGTAAATTCACTTGGAAGTGAAGCCTCTGGACAACCTGACTCAACCTCTACAGAAACAACTCCTGCAGGTTTAGTAAAACCAGTTCCATTTGTAAATACTTTCTTACCAACTGCTTGGAATAATCTAGTATGTTGAGCGCTACCAAATATATTGTAACCATCATTTAAATTATCATATCCGTACCATACTGCAATAGAATATTCAGTATTGTATCCAACAGCCCATAAATCATTAACTGCATTACTTGGGAAATGTTTTGCTTGCATTGTAGCATCATCATAGTTTGTAGTACCAGTTTTAGCTGAATATCTAATACCATTTATATTGTAGTATCTTCCTATAGCTGATGGTGCAGTACTAATTAACATATCACTTATTATATATGCGGTTTCTGCACTCATTGCTTTTCTTTTAACTGTATCGTTTATATATTCTTCGTTATTATCTTTAAATATTACTTTAGTAAACGCATATGGCTCATTATATGTTCCACCATTACCAAATGCAGCATATGCAGCAGCAAGTGTAAGAGGGGATTCACCGTTATATCCACCAATTGCATGGGCTTCGTGTAGTGTAGAACTTTTTTTAGCGTCTACTGTAATTACTTCACCAGTCTTTTCATCAGTTTTTGTACAAACTTTTTTATTAAGCTCATATCCTTCATCACAAGAGTAAATTTCAGGAGTAAGTCCTAAATTAGTAACAAACTCTATTATTTTAGCCTTATCTACACTTTTAAATGTTTTAAGTGCTGGAATATTTCTTGAATCTGAAAGTGAGTATCTAATAGTTAAGAAATCTTTAAATTGCTTATCCCAGTTATTTATGGAAGTTCCATCTGAATATGTAGTAGGTTCATCTGTTACAATTTGATATGAACTCCAGTTATTATATTCTATTGCAGGTCCATAATCATATAGAGGTTTTGCAGTAGAACCAATTTGTTTAGTTATATCAGTTGCATAGTTATAATTTCCTAATGCGTCAACTTTTCTATTACCACCAATTGCAGCAATACTTCCGTTTTTTACGTTTACTACAGCAATACCTGCTTGAACTTTATCATTTTCCCAATTATATGTTTTACCACTCATTATGTTATTTATATAATCTTGTATACTTGTATCCATTGTAGTATATATAGTCATTGATGTAGTATATGGATTTTTACCTGTCTTTTTTGTAACTTGGGAAACAACAGTATCTATAAATGATTGATATTCAGATACTTCTTTAGATATAGCTTTACTTTGTTCTTGTGGAATAACTATCTTATCTACCGTAAGTTTTTTAGCTGCGTTATATTCATCCTTATTAATATAACCATGTCTTAACATTAATTTTAGTACTGTTTGTCTTCTCGTTTCAGTTGCTTCAGGATTATCATATGGATCATATTTTCCTGGAGCTTGGAACAAACCAGCTATCATAGCCGCTTCAGCTAAATTTAATTCTTTAGCGCTTTTTCCAAAATAGGTAAGTGCAGTTTGTTCTACACCATAAGTATTTTTACCTAGCCATTGTGAATTTACATAAAATTCCATTATCTTTTCTTTAGTATAATTCTTTTCTAGAATAAACATAGAAACATAAACATCTGTAAATTTTCTTATAATACCTTCAATACCTTCATCATTTTTATTGGTATATCTATTTTTAGATACTTGCATTGTAAGAGTGGATGCTCCACCTGCATCACTTTTACCTAATAATTGATAGAATGATGCTTTTAAAAATCTTGCCCAGTCTACACCATTATGTTCAAAGAAATTTGAATCTTCTGTAGCAACAATCGCATCTATTAATACTTCAGGTATTTCATCATATGTTATTGTTACACGTTTTTCTTCACCAATTCTAGCAAACTCTTTACCATCTTTAGTAAGTAAAATAGAAGGTTCTGATAAATATAACAATTCTTCATTAAATTCTGGAGCCTTTATAACTATATATGCTATGAAACCAGTAATGGCAGTAACCATCATTATGAAGAAAATCAATATTATTAAGAGTATGATTTTTAATACCTTTTTCTTCTTTTTTATTTTTTTTGTTTTAGTGTTAACACTTTTACTACTTTTACTATTTTTACTTGTATTATATTTTTTACCTTTTATATTTTTCTTCTTATTCATCATAATCACATATCCCCAATAAATTAAATTAATAACTATAAAAATTATAAGACCTACTAAAAAGTTAAAAATTATCGACGATAGTATTAAAATACAAATAGATACAATTACTACTATTAAACTAATAGGATCATTTTTAATCTTAACTAGCAAACTACTTATCTTATCTTTAATCTTTTTCATACACTTTCTCCTTCTATAATTTTTAAATAGTCAATTCTAGGATTTATACCTTCTTTAATTAAGTACCCTTTTTCTTCAAAATAACTTAAAGGTATAGATACTCTAGTTTCATTATTCATAAATTCTATTAAATCTTCTATATACAATAAAAATATCTTATTTAATCTTACAAATTTTACTATTATAAAACCAATACCTCCATGTTTATAAATAGATTCTAAATGCTTTATTTGATGCAAATGAATATTATTTAAAGGAAAACTAGTTAATGATTTAGTTTCTTTAGCCTCAAAATCTATATATTTACCTTTATATATTCCATTATAATCAGTAGTAGATGGAATTTTAAAATGTGCTTCTGTTATTAAAGCATCTTTTCTAGATTTAAAATCAACTTTATTTATAGTAATAGGAGTTGGTTTTTTATGAATAATGGCTATATCGTTAATTCTATAATATTCATTAGTCATATTTAAATCACTTTCTAAATCCATACCTCTATTACCATATGCTTTAAGTGGTATAAAGTTTTTATTAACACCGTTTGGATATTTCATCTAACCACCTTACATAATTATACTATAAATTTATATTTTTTTCTACTTATATGATGAAATTATTATCTAGTTTTGTCGAATTACAACATTTTTATTTTTTAAGGTGTTATTATATAGTTGAGGCGATGATATGAATAATAATTCACATATAGAAAATATATTCAATAATATGATAAGTGATGTAAGTTATATTAAACTTTCCTCTTACAATATAAGTAATAAGAAAAGTTATATGTAGTTCAATGATATAAAAATGCAAGAATTTGAAAAATTTTCAAAAAATGCTTGCATTTTTTTTTTTTTTTGATATTATGGTAGTGGATGATAGGAGAAGTAGATATATATGAGTAAAAAAGCATTCACATTAATAGAACTTTTAGCAGTAATAGTGATACTTGCAATAATAGCCTTAATAGCAGTACCAATAATAATAAATATAATAAGAGACACTAAAGAAAAGTCAAGAGATATAAGTAAAGATTTATATTTAACTGCAGTAGAACAAACTATATTAAAAGAAAATATAGAAGGAAGTTTAAATCCAAGTACATGTAAAGTAAATATAGATGGAAATATAGTATGTGATGATAAAGAAATAAAAATAGAAGTAAATGGAGAAAAACCATGTACAGGAGATATAAAACTAAATAAAGGAATGGTAGTAGATTCAAGATTAGGATATTGTAAAAATAATAAAGAATATAAAGATAATAGTGGAGCAAATACTCCAGAACTATCAGGATTAACACCAGTACTATATAAAGATAATTCATGGGTTATAGCAGATATATCAGAAGAGTGGTATGACTATGAAAAATATGAATGGGCAAATGCAGTAATATTAACAGATAGTGGTAAAAAGAAACAAGAAGGAGATAAATTAAACTTAGAAAAAGATGTAAAAGCAATGTTTGTATGGATACCAAGATATGAATATAAAATAGATGGACAATATGGTAAAGGTGGAACAAGTCCAACTGATCCAGGAGAAATAGAAGTAAACTTTATAAGTGTAAAAGGTACGAGTGCAACAGAGGGTTATACAATACATCCCGCATTTACATTTGGGGAAGATGAACTAAGTGGAATATGGGTAGGAAAGTTTGAAACAAGTGCAGATAAAACTAGCGCATGTTATACATCAGAAGGTATTAATAATTGCAACAACGCTGAACAAGACCCATACATACTACCAAATGTATCATCATTAAGATATCAATATATAGTTAATCAGTTTGTTACGGCCAAAAAATTTGATAAAAATATAATAGGTGCGGATAGTCATATGATGAAAAATAGAGAATGGGGAGCAGTAGCTTACTTATCTCAAAGCAAATATGGTAAATATGGAAATCCTGATTATGTTGGGGCAAACAAAGAAGTATATCAGAATAAATCAAGTTCATTTATAACAGGAAGTAGTAATGGAACACCAAGCCAAGATGACGCAATAACTACACAATACACATATGATGTAGAGTTAAATGGAACAGGAGCAAGTACAACGGGAACAATATATGGAGTATATGATATGAGTGGAGGAGCAAATGATAGAGTAATGGGTAACTATAGCGGTATAGCATTTAATTCAGGCTTCGATGCATCGTGGTTTACTACTCCTGATAATGTAAAATATTGTGATATATATATAATAGATAATACTGATTCATGTAAAGATGAAGAATGTAAAGGATATGCATTAGGTGAAACAGCAAACTGGTACGGAGATAACGCTGCCTTTGTTAATTCTAGTTACCCTTGGTTTTATCGTGGTGGTGAATACAATGTTGATGCTAATGCGGGCGTATTCTATTTTGGTGGCTACTATGGTAATAGCCATGGTAATGGTTCATTCCACGTAGTAATTGCCCCTAGTGAAAGCACAAATTAATATGTATAAATATTTATTATAGAAAAATGCAAGAATTTGAAAATTTTTCAAAAAACACTTGCATTTTTTTTTTTTTTTTGATATTATGGTAGTGATGTAAAATATGGAAGGAGTAGAGATTATATGAAAAATAAAGGTTTTACATTAATAGAGTTACTAGCAGTAATAGTAATACTAGCCATAATAGCCTTAATAGCAGTACCAATAATATTAAATATAATAACTGATGCAAAAATAGCGGCATTTAAGGAAACTGCAAATGCATTCGTAAGAGCAGGTAAATATTATTATAGTAGACAACTAGATGAAAACGAGAGTATGTTTGAATTTCCAAAAGATAAAGATAAAATAGAAATAGATGATAAAGAAGT
The DNA here is from genome assembly GCA_947628725.1 of uncultured Bacilli bacterium. GTDB lineage: Bacteria > Bacillota_I > Bacilli_A > RF39 > UBA660 > UMGS1613. Next base: position 21,649 of record CANRAQ010000010.1, read on the forward strand.
AACTAGTGGCAATATGACAATAACAAGTGATGGAGATATAATGTTAGCCATAAGTGATGGAACATACTGTGCAAGAAAATCATACAATCAATCAAATGTTACAGTAGATAAAAACTCAAATAATTGTTATATCTATAAAATAAATGGAGCTACAAAAAATGATGGATATATGTCTTTTGATGGAGTAGATGATTATGTAGACTTAGGGCTTAAAGAATATGAATTTAAAAATGGTGTAACTTACGCAATTAGATTTAAATTAAACACTGAACCAGATTTAACAAAAGAATATGATTTACTTGGTAATTGGGAATATGCTGGTGGAGGAATAATGGTATATGGAGGTACTTTTAATAGTTACATATTTATTGGCAACGAATATAAGCGATTGAGTCAAAGTGAAAAAATTTTACCTAATATTTGGTATACAGTTGTTGGAACATATGATAATAATACAATGAAAATATATATAAACGGAAAACTTATTGGTAGTATAAATGCGGAGGGGACAATTAAAATATCACCAGTTCCATTATTTGTTGGTGCTAATCCACAACCTAATAATAATCATAATAAATTCGTAAATATGGATGTAGAAAGTGTATCAGTATATGATAGGGCAATCACAGAAGAAGAAGTAACTAATGGATATACTGATGAAATAAAAGTACAAAATACAAATGGACTTTTAAGGCATATAGATTTTAAATAATGTGCTTTAAAAGTTTTTTATTTATTAATTTTTGCTATGAAAAAATTAACAATTTTAATATTTGGTGTATTATTGACAAATATTATAAAGTTTGAGATAATTAATAGGAATAAATGAGGTGTTAATATGTATCAAGATCGTATAA
>CANRAQ010000011.1 GCA_947628725.1 uncultured Bacilli bacterium
GAAAGTTTACTAGATGAAGATAATACAGATGAAATATTTGAAGATGGAAATGGTAATATAAGATATAGAGGAAAAACCCCAAAAAACTATGTAACATTTAATAATGAAACATGGAGAATAATAGGCTATGTAGATAACCATATAAAACTAATAAGAAATGAGTCTATAGGGGAAATGGCATGGGATTCTAGTGATTCAAATGATTGGACAAAAGCAAGTTTAATGAAATATTTAAATCCAAAAGATGTCTCAAATGCAGAAACTGATGGAGAATATTGGACTAACTTAACACCTGAAGCAAAAAATATGATTGAAAAGACAACATGGTATTTGGGAGGATTTAGTACAAGCGAAATAAAAACACCAGAAGCATATACAAAGGAAATAGGAAGTGCATCATATAATAATCAACCAACAACATGGGAAGGATATGTAGGATTAATGTATCCAAGTGATTATGGATATACAACAAGTGAAGAGTGTATGACAAATAAAACTTTATATGACTATGATGACTCAACATGTACATCAAGTAATTGGTTATATTTAAATGATGAAAATTATTACTGGACACAGTCGCCTGATTCGGGTGATTCCAACGATGTGTGGAATGTTGGCAGTACGGGGTTTGTGAGCAACAGCATCGCCATCCGCTCGTACGGGTTGCGTCCAGTCATAAATCTAAAATCTGAAGTAAAGATTGTAAATGGAACAGGAAAAGAAGGTGATCCATACATATTAGGAATAGAATAAAATATATGTGCCATGGAAGGGGAATCTTCCGGGCACACCCTTGAAATATAAGGGAAAGATATAGGGTGTGTTTCTGATAGTCGCCTAATTCGAGTAATTCCAACAATGTGTGGAATGTTAACAGTACGGGGTATGTGAACAACAACAACGCCAACAACTCGAACGGGTTGCGTCCAGCCATTTAAAAATGCGGATTATTAGGTTGGATAATGACTTAATAATTAGAGTTATAAATGACATAACATATCCATAGATAATTTAATAATTATCTAAAAGTGGAAATATGGATGGTTAAATATAAGTATTTGCCTATAAACTGTATTAAATTTAAGGGCTAGTAAAGACTTAAAAGTTTTTACTAGCTATTTTTTTTGGAGGTAAAAATGAATAATATTATTAAAATAAGAAAAATTGGTAAATTTTATAATGTATTTGATGATGATTGTTATATATTATATTATCTATTTAACTATAAGATTAAACAATCTAGAACAGGATTTCCTATTAGTGCCTATAATAAGGTAATTAATAAATTGGAAGAATTATGTATTGATTATGAAGTGTTAGGTGAAACTAAAGTTAGTTTTAAAAATAAAAATAGTTATAACAAATATTTAAATCGTGGTATTGAAAAGTATAAAATAGAATTAAATAAAATAAATTTAGAGGATAGATTAGAAAAATTAAGTGAAAAAGATTTAAAGAATTTATATAAATTAATAGAGGAGTATGTGTGTGCAAGAGAATTTTCTAATAGCTAGGGCTATGAAAAATTTTTTAATATCTATAGACAGAATGATAATAAATCTACCAAGAAGTGAAAGAATAATGAAAGATAGATTTATTAATGATTCACTTGATACACTTGAAATGATTTATATAGCAAATAATTTAGATATTGAAAAAAGGATAGGTTTGCAGGTAAAAATATTGGGTAAAATAAGTATGTTAGATTATTATTTAGAAAGATCATATATTAATCATTATATAAGTGAAAAAGTTTGCTTTCAAAAAGCAGATGAACTTTTAAAAATAAATAAAATGATTGTAAGGTGGATGCATGGAAGTAAAAGTAAATGATATATTAGATATTTATAATAGTATTGCTAAAAATATAAGAAATAAAAGAAAAATACATTTGTTTGAAATGAATAAAATGCAAAATATAATGACTATAAAAACAAAATTAGAAAATAACTTAAATATTAGTAAATATAATATTTTTTTAATAAGAGAACCTAAAGAAAGAATTATTATGTCACTTAATATCAATGATAAGATAATAAATCACTATGTAACAAAATATATATTAATTCCTAAATTAGAAAAAGATTTAGATATAAGAAATGTTGCTACAAGAAAAGGATATGGAAGTGATTATGCTATTAGGTTAATAAAAAAATATATAGAAGAAAATAAGAAATATAAAAATTTTTATATATTAAAAATGGATATATCTAAATATTTTTATAATATAGATCATGATGTATTAAAAAATATGTTAAAAGAAAAGTTAAACAAAGAGGAAATGGATATTATAAGTAATATATTAAGTAGTACAAATGAGATATATGTTAATAAATGTATAAAAGATATAATTAGTAAAAATAATTTAAAAGATATACCTATATATAAATATAACAAAGGACTACCTATAGGTAATATGACTAGTCAATTTTTATATATATATTATTTAAATAAGTTAGATCATTATATAATACATAATTTACATCTAAAGTATTTTGTAAGATATAGTGATGATATAATAATTATAAATAGTAATAAAAAATATTTAAATGAGTGTTTAATAAAAATAGAAAATATATTAAATAATGATTATAAATTAAAAATTAATAAGAAAAAGACATATATAAAAAATATAAAAGATGGTTTTATATTTTTAGGATATTATTTTAAATTAAAAAATAATAAAACTATTATAAAAGTAAGTGGTCAAACTATAAGTAAAATAAAAAATAATTTAAAGATAAAAACTAATTATTATAAAAATAATAATATAAATTTAAATTCATATTTTAATTGTATAAGTAATTATTTGTATAGTTTTAAATATGGCTCTTATGGTAAAAGAAAGAGAATTATAGATAAATGTATAACAGATATAAATTTTTAAAAAAATTATATAAAAATTATGTAATTATAATAAAAAGAAAAGAAAAATATTATAGTTATAATATAGATTTAGAAATTTTAAAATATATAAATAGTAATAATATTAATTATATAATTATAGAGAATTTAAATATAATTAAGAAAGTTAAATATGCAGATAATACTTATAGTAAGTATTTTTATTTTTGTAAAATTTTATATATAATAAAAAAAGGGATTAACCCTTTATTATAAATTTATCATTAGAAATATCTATAGTTATATTATCACCAAAAGATATATTATCTTCTATAATTGTATTAGCAAGTAATGATTCTATATTTTTACTTATAAATCTTTTCATAGGTCTAGCACCATATTTTTCATCGTATGAATTATCTATTATATATTTTTTTGCTTTATCTGTTAAGTTTATACTTATATGCATATTTGATAATCTATTTTCAATATTTTTAATGATATTATCTAATATATCATAAAGTACTTCTTTAGATAGGCTATTAAATATAATTATTTCATCTATTCTATTTATAAATTCTGGTTTGAATGTATGTCTTAAATCTTCCATTACAAGTTCATTTGAATTTATATCATTATTTAAGATATATTCACTACCTAGATTAGATGTCATAATTATAATAGTATTTTTAAAGTCTACTGTTCTACCTTGAGAATCGGTAATTCTACCATCATCTAGTATTTGAAGTAATATATTAAATACATCTTTATGTGCTTTTTCTATTTCATCAAATAGTACTATACTATATGGATTTCTTCTTACTGCTTCAGTTAATTGTCCACCTTCATCATATCCAACATATCCTGGAGGAGCACCAACAAGTCTTGATACTGAATGTGCTTCCATATATTCACTCATATCAATTCTAACTATATGTTTTTCATCATCAAATAGTTCTTCTGCTAAAGTTCTAGCAACTTCTGTTTTACCTACACCAGTAGGCCCTAAAAATATGAATGAGCCAATAGGTCTATTAGGGTCTTTGATACCTGCTCTTGCTCTTTTAATTGCTTCACTAACTAATTCTAGTGCATTATCTTGACCTTTAACTCTTTTAGCCATATTATTTTTAAGGTTAAGTAGTTTTTCTTTTTCTCCACCTACTAATTTACTTACAGGAATATTAGTCCATTTAGATACTATATTAGCAATAGATTCATCATCTACTACATCACTAAGTATTTCATTTTTATTTTTTTCATTTAATTCATCTAATTCTTTTTGTAATTTAGGTAAAGTACCATGTCTTAATATGGCGGCTTTTTCGTAATCGTAACTATCTTCTGCTTTTTCTAGTTCAAAAGTAGTTTTTTCTATTTCTTCTTTCTTTTTGCTTATTTTTACATTTATATTTTTTTCATCTTCCCAATCGTTTCTTAATTGTTGTTCTTTTTCTTTTAGTTTATTTAATTTTTCATCAATTTCATTTATTCTATTTTTAGATAGTTCATCTTTTTCCTTTTTTAATGCTTCTTTTTCTATTTGTAGTTGCATAATTTCTCTAGTTAATGTATCTAGATTTGTTGGAACTGATTCCATTTGAACTTTTATAGTTGCGCATGCTTCATCTACTAGATCTATGGCTTTATCAGGTAAGAATCTATCTGTTATATATCTATCTGATAGAGTAGCGGCGGCAACTAATGCCTTATCTTTTATATTTACACCATGATATACTTCAAATCTAGATTTTAGACCTCTTAAGATAGTAATAGTATCAAGTACTGTTGGGGCTTGAACTAAAACTTTTTGAAATCTACGCTCTAGTGCGCCATCTTTTTCTATATATTTTCTATATTCATTTAATGTAGTAGCGCCTATACAAAGTATTTCACCACGAGCAAGCATAGGTTTTAATAAGTTTCCTGCATCCATTGCGCCTTCTAGCGCTCCGGCACCTACTATTAAGTGTATTTCATCTATAAATAAAATTATTTTACCATCGGATTCTTTTATCTCTTTTAAAACTGCTTTTAATCTTTCTTCAAATTCACCACGATATTTTGCTCCTGCAATAAGTGCGCCCATATCAAGTTCCCATATTGTTTTATCTTTTAAACTAGTTGGGACATCACCTTTAACAATACGAAGTGCAAGCCCTTCTACTATAGCAGTTTTACCAACACCGGGTTCACCTATAAGTACAGGATTATTTTTAGTTTTTCTAGATAATATTCTTGTGATATTTCTTATTTCTTCATCTCTACCAATGACAGGATCAATTTTACCTTCTTTGGCATCTGCAACTATATCACGACCATACTTTTCAAGTACATTTTCTAATGATTCACCAAATATATTATTATTCATAAAATCATCTCCCTATATACATTATACGCGTATTTTAGCACTTGTCAAGTACGAGTGCTAAAATATGTAAAAATATAACACTTAATAAATTAAGTGCATATTATATTAAATCTTTTCCAACAAACACATTATAAATTTCATTATATCTGTAACTTAGTTTTGCATAATTAGAGTCTTGAACTAAAATTCCAAGTTTAACTAATTTGTCAATTATTATAGATACTGTATTTCTAGAAACACCTGATTCTTCTGAAATTTCTTTTTTAGTAAAAACTATTTGATGAATTATAGCCGGCATAATTCTATAAACAGCATTACTTTTTAAAGTCGCTATTAGATTCATATCTTTTTCATAAATTTTTTGAATTCTATTGATTTTAGCAATATTATTATTACATTGTTCTATAATACATTGTAGAAAAAATTTAATGAAACCTAACATATTTCCGTTTCTACTTTCATTTAAAAATTTGTGATAGCTAGGTTTATATAATTGTATTACTTCTGACAAAAATAATATAGGCTCTTCACCAGTAAGAACTGATAGTTGTATAGGAATAAGTGCTCTACCTAATCTACCATTACCATCTCTATAAGCATGTATGGTTTCAAATTGTGAATGAGAAATTGCTAAATTTATAAATATTGGATCAATATATAAGTCGTTCATATATTCAAATAAATTATTTAAAAGTATTGGAACATCTTCTGGAATTGGTGGAACAAATATAGCTTCTTCGATTGTACAACCTTTAGGACCTATCCAATTTTGTATATCTCTAATTTTTCCGGGTTCTTTGTTGTTACCTCTAACACTATCTAACAAAATTTTATGTATATTATTTAAAAATTTTATATCTATTTTTTTACCTTGTGTTAAGTTTTCTTCGGCATATTCTATAACTTTTTTTAAATTTTGAATTTCTTTTGTATCATCTGTTTTAGGCATATATTTTAAATAATACATATCATCTTGTGATATTTCTGTGCCTTCTATTTGTGTGGATTTTAAACTTTCACTTAAAATAATTGAATCTAAAAAAAATTTAGAATCAAATTTACTATTTTTTAAGTTAGATTTGTATTCTCCATACTTTTCATTTGCCTGCGCAACTAGCGATAATAATTCTTTATCAATATTATAATCTATTGGTAATTTACTAACTTTGAATGGTTCCATTTTTATCACCCAGTTAAATTTTAACATAATTTAGTTCTAAAATCAAATAAAAATGCACAATATTTTGAAAAAACTGTGCATTTTTCAATTTTTTTCGACCTTTTTTGCACACTCATTGTGCAAAATATGTCATTTAAAATATTTTATAAAAATTAAAATAATTAGAATAAATATAAGGTTAAAGTACAAAATAACTTTAGGAGGAACATATGAAAGCAACTGGAGTTATTAGAAGAATAGATGATTTAGGTAGAGTAGTAATACCAAAAGAAATAAGAAAAAATTTAAGAATTAAAGAAGGAGATAATCTAGAAATATTTGTTCAAAATGATGAAGTAATATTAAAGAAATATTCGATGATGAATAAAATTAATGATCTTGCCCAAGAATTAACTGATGCTATATATACTTTTATGAAACATAGTATATTTATAACTGACACTGATGTTGTAGTTGCAGGTAGTGGACCTTTAAAGAAAGAATATATAGGTAAGGATATTAGTGATTTTATTACTGAATCTATAAAAAGAAGAGATAAACTTATGGAAAATCATTTTAAAGATTTAAAATTTGTAGAAGATAAGACTATTACTTGTAGTTATGTCATGTCTACTATTTTAGTTAATGGTGAAGCAACAGGAATGATTTTAATAATAAGTGAAGATGAAAAACTAGGTGAAGCAGAAATGCAAATGGCTAGTATAGTATCATCTTTTATGACAAAATATCTCGAACAGTAATATTTTTGTGTAAAAATGTGTAAAAAGTAGTATTTTGTCGATTGAAAATTCTATAAAAATCTTTATTATATTAAGATATTATGTTAAACTGGATATGTTGTGCCGTAAATATAGAGGAGAATTTATAATGACAGAAGAAAACACAGGAAGGTATCTTTGGTTGTCAGTTGTATTATTCATAACATACTTATTTTTAGGTAGTTATTTAATGAGTAAAGATATATTAGAATTAATATATTTAGGAATATTATATATGTTTTTAATATATATATCATTAGTAAAAAGGAAAAATAGAAAATGCGAGGAGTAATTTCTATTTTTTTGTTGTATAATAAATTTGGTGATTAATTATGATTATAGATACACATTGTCATTTAAGTTGTAATGATTATGATAATTTAGAAGAAATAATAAAAAATATGGATGGTATTATGATTACAAGTGGATGCAATGATGAAACTAATAAAGAAGTAATAGAACTTATAAATAAATATGATAATGTATATGGAACTATTGGAATACATCCAGAGGAAATAGAAAGTTTAAATAGTGAAAGTTTAAAGTATATAGAAGAAAATTTAAATAATCCAAAGGTAGTTGCGCTAGGAGAAATAGGATTAGATTATCATTGGACAAAAGATAATATTGATATACAAAAAGATTTATTTGAAAAACAATTAAAGATAGCCTTAAAATATAATAAACCAGTTGTAGTTCATTCAAGAGATGCCATACAAGATACTTATGATATATTAAAAAAATATAAATTAAAAGGAACTATTCATTGTTTTAGTTCTACATTAGAAATGGCAAAATTGTTTATAAAATTAGGATATAAAATAGGTGTTGGTGGTACTGTAACTTTTAAAAATTCAAAGAAAATACAAGAAATTGTTAAGCAAATAGATTTATCTAATATATTATTAGAAACAGATAGCCCATATCTAGCACCTGAACCTTTAAGAGGTACAAAAAATGTACCTATAAATACTAAATGGGTAGCTAAAAAAATTGCAGAGTTAAAAGATATACCAGTAGATAAAGTAATAGAGATAACAAATGAAAATGCTATTAAAACATTTGACTTAAAGCCTTAAAAATGTTATAATTTTGTTATGCATTGTAGAGGTGATAAAAGTGAGTTTAAAAGTCAAGTTATCAATGATTCTCTCAATAATTTTAATTGTTTGCATAGTGGGAGAAAATGCATTAAAGTCAGGAAATAAAATATATAATTCCATATGCGATATGAACGCCGTAATTACAAGTGAAGTAGTTTCTTATGGAACAGATTATGTATATGATGAAAATATACCTAGTACCGCAGAACCAGTCGTTTTAGAAGAAGGAGTAAATGGTTTATCATTAACTTATGATGGATTAAATTATACTCGTTTAAGTGATGTTAAAAATCAAGTATTAAAAGTAGGAACTGGTAAACAAGGTGAATATAAAGGTAGATTAACTGGTTATGGTCCTGATTGTGAGGGATGCAGTAAATTAGGTAATGTTTCATGTAGAACTAGAGAAGGAAAAGTACATAGTTTAAAAACAGATGGAATTTACTATAATGATATAGTATATGGAAAATTAAGAATATTAGCTGCAGATCAATCACAATTTCCTTGTGGTACTGTAATTAAGATAAATAACGGAGTTTTAAATGAATTTTATGGTATAGTTTTGGATACAGGATATACTATGAGAAAAGCTTGGAGTGAGGGTACTGTTTGGATCGATTTAGCATTTGAATCACAAAAAGTTGCTAGAACAGGTGGCGCTACAAGTTCTAATACTAAATTTAGTGTACAAAGATGGGGTTGGTAATAACCTCTTTTTGTTTCTTTTTAAAAGTATTTATAGTATAATTAGTTAGGTGGTATAAATGGATTATTCTAAGACTAAAATAAAAGAAAAATTAGAAAAATACAATTTTAATCTAAAAAAATCATTTGGTCAGAACTTTATAATAGATGAAAATATAATTAATAGTATAATAAACAAATCTAATATTGATAAAGATACTTTAGTTATAGAAATAGGTCCTGGTGCAGGTTCACTTACATATAAACTTGGTATGAATGCTAAAAATGTACTATGCTATGAAATAGATACTACACTAAAAGATATTTTAAAAGAAAATTTATGTGAACTAGAAAATGTTGAAGTAATATATAAAGATTTTTTAAAGGCAGATGTTTTAAACGATATAAAAAAATATGAATTTAAGAAATTATATGTAGTTGCAAACTTACCATATTATATTACTACTCCTATTATAATGAAATTTATAGAAGATAAGATACCTGTAACTAAATTAGTTGTTATGGTTCAAAAAGAAGTTGGAAATAGATTTAAGGCAGTGCCAAACACTAAAGAATACAATTCTTTATCTATTTATATAAATTATTATTTTAATGTAAAAAAACTATTAGATGTATCTAAAAATGTATTTATACCAAAACCAAATGTAGACAGTATAGTAGTAGAATTTACTAGAAAAGAAAATACCTATAGTTTAAAAAATGAAGAAATATTTTTTAAATTAGTAAAAGATTCATTTATACAAAAAAGAAAGACAATCAAAAATAATTTAAAAAATTATGATTTAGATAAAGTAGTAAAAGTATTAGAAAAATATGGATATGATTTAAGTGTAAGAGCAGAACAATTACCTATAGAAGTATTTGTTGAAATTGCTAATAACTTATAATATATAGAGGTGATTATGTGAATAAGAAAGTAGTAGTTTTAGGTGGAGGAACAGGGATGTCCAACCTATTAAGTGGTTTAAAACAATATCCACTAGACATAACTGCGATTGTAACAGTTTGTGATGATGGTAAAAGTACAGGTATCTTAAGAGAAGAATTTAATATACCTGCAGTTGGAGATATTAGGCGTGTACTAGTTGCTTTATCAGAAACAGAACCATTAGTAATGGAATTATTCAATTATAGATTTAATACAACAAGTGATTTAGATGGACATACAGTAGGTAATTTATTACTTACTGCATCTAGTGAAATTACAGGTAATTTATCAGATGGCATAGAGGCACTTGGAAAAGTATTAAACTTAAAAGGAAAAGTTGTTCCTCTTACAGAAGATAATGTTGTCCTTATGGCAGATTTAGAGGATGGTAGAGTAATTGAAGGAGAACATAATATAACTCAGGCTAAAGGAAAAATAAAAAAGGTTTACTATAAAGAACCTGCTATTGCAACTAAATCAGCACTAAAAGCAATAAAAGAAGCAGATTTAATAGTTTTTAGCATGGGAAGTTTATTTACAAGTATTATTCCTAATCTTTTGATAGATGAAATAGTTAAGGCTATTGAAAATAGTAAATCTAAAATAATGTATGTTTGTAACATGATGACACAACCTGGAGAAACAGATAATTTTACTGTAACTGATCATGTAAAAAAATTAAATGAATATTTGGGAAATAGGCATGTAGATATAGTTTTGGCTAACACAGGAGAAATTAATCAACATATGCAAAAATTTTATGAAGTTAACGAGCAAAAAGACCCTGTTAAATTTGATGAGGCAAATTTCAAAGATTTCAATATGAGTGTAATAGGTGATGATTTTACATTTGTAACTAAAAATAATCTATTAAGGCATAATAATATAAAATTAGGTTTTCATATATTCTATTATTTATTAAATAAGTAGGTGAATTTATGTCTTTTACATCTATAGTAAAAAATGAATTAAGTAAACTTACATTAGATAAGTTAGAATCTGTAACATTACTTTCAGCAATTTTAAAAAATAATGCAACTATTAATGATAACATAATAACAGTATCAACAGAAAATTCAAGCGTGGCCCGTCATATATTTAATATTATAAAAGAATTATATAATGTAATTCCAAAAATAATAGTAAGACGAGGTTATAATTATAGTAAAAAATATATATATATTTTAGAAATAAAAGATAATGTTAATAAAATAATAGAAGACTTAAATTTAGATAAAGAAATACCTTCTTCATATATATTAGATGATGATGTATTAACTAGAATATATTTACGAGGTGTTTTTATAGCATGTGGTAGTATAAATGATCCTAAAAAATCAAGATATCATTTAGAATTTATAGTAGATAGTGAAAAATATGCATTATTCTTAAAAGATAAAATAAATCTATATGACTTAAATAGTAAAGTTATAAAAAGAGAAAATAAATACATGATATATATAAAAGAAGCCGAAAAAATAGGTGACTTTTTAAGAATGATAAATGCTATTAGTGCTTTATTATATTTTGAAGATATAAGAATATATAGAGATCATAAAAACATGACAAATAGATTAAATAATTGTGAACAAGCAAATATAGATAAAATAATTGAAACAGCAAGTAATCAATTAAAAGATATAGAAATTATAGAACAATTTGGAGATTTAGATTTATTAGATGAAAAAACTAAATTAGCCGCTATTTATAGAAAAAAATATACAGAAGCATCACTATCTGAACTTGCTGAAATAATCAGTATAGAAACAGGTACTCCAATAACAAAATCTGGACTTCATCATAGATTTTCAAAAATAAAACAACTTGCTAATAAAATTAAAAAATAATAATTATATTTTAAGTAAGTTAGAAAATTTTCTAACTTTTTATATGCGTTTTAGACTATTTACAATAATTTTACCAAATGATATAATTATAAAAGATAGGTAAGTGAAATCATGGAACAATTATTTAAAAAATTAAATTCTATAATACAAGAATATGATAGTTTTATTATAATGGGGCATAAAGATCCTGATTTAGATTCACTTGGATCTTCTTTAGGACTATGTGAAATTATAGAATCATTTGGTAAAAAGCCATATATATTTCTAAATGATAAACATCTAGAAAACTATAATAGTAATATAAATCAAGCATTTGAAAAAATGGAAAAAGATGTTATTTGTGTAAATGAAAGAAGTTATAAAAAAATTGAAGGTAAAATACTACTTATAGTTACTGATGTACATATGGTTGATAGACTCGAATATCCAAAATTAGTAGACATATTTGATACTATAGTTTTAGATCACCATATTAAGAGTAAAAATTATATAAAAACTGCTAAATTCATATATATAGATACTAACTTGTCTAGTATGAGTGAACTTATAACTTATTATGCTAAGTATGTAAATATCGATTTAGATAATGTAATTGCGACAATTCTTTTGGCTGGAATAGAAATAGATACTAATGGATTTAACTTAAAGACTACTAGTAAAACATATGAGGCAGCATCAACACTTATGGAAATGGGTGCGGATTCTATATTAAAGCAAGAATTATTAAAAGAATCTAAAGATGATTATGTAAAAAGAGCAAGTTTTATAAGGGACAGTTTCATGATAAATGATTGTATTGCTATGTGTATAGTTAATAAATTATCTAACAGTATGGAACTTGCAGAAATTGCAGAGGAATTACTTACTTTTGAAGATATAAAAGCATCTTATGTAATAGGTAAATTTGACAATGATGTTATTGGTGTAAGTGCCCGCTCATTAGGCGACATAGATGTAAATTCTGTTATTTCTAAAATAGGCGGTGGCGGACATAGTTCAAATGCCGCAGCGCAAGTAAAGGATAAAACTATTAAAGAAGTTAGATATGAAATAATAGATTTAATACAAAAAAAGGATTAGAGAGTATGAAACTCTTTTTTTCTTTTGAATTTTATAGTATAATATTAATAACTTTTAATTATATATAGTTAATAATGGATTAGGAGGTAGTTCATGAAAATAATATTACTAAAAGATATTAAAAAGCAAGGTAAAAAGGGCGATATATTAGATGTTAAAGATGGATATGGTTCATTTTTAATAAATAAAAAAGATGCGCTTTTAGCAACCCTAAATAGTATTGAAAGATTAGATAAAGAAAATGAAAAAAGAGCAAAAGATGAACAAGAACTAATTAAAGAATGTAATAAAATAAAAGAAAAATTAGAAAAATTGACTATAAGTTTTAAAGTTAAAACTGGTTCTCAAGATAAAGTATTTGGAAGTATTAGTCCAAAACAAATAATAGAAGAATTAAAAAATAAAGGATTTAATATAGATAAAAAACAAATTAAAATAGATACACCTATAAGTACATTAGGATTTCATAATGTATCTATAGAGTTACATAAAAGTGTAGTAGCGAATTTAAAAGTTGAATTAAAAAAGTAGGTGGTTTTAATGAATAGAGAAATACCTAATAACATTGATGCAGAACAATCAGTTTTAGGCTCTATGTTCTTAAGCAAAAAAGCATTGCAAAAATCATTAGAATTGTTAAATGGTAGTGAATTTTATTTAGATAATCATTCTAAAATATTCGAATGTATAAAATCATTAGATTCTCGTGGAATAATGGTTGATTTAACTACTGTTGCAGAGGAACTTAACAATAGAAATTGGTTAAAACAAGTAGGTGATGTAGATTATTTAACTGAAATAATCGAAAGTGTACCTTCTACTGCAAATATAGATCAATATATAAAAATAGTTGAAGATAAGGCTATACTTAGAAGATTGATAGATGAAGCAACTAGTATTATATCTAATAGTTATGATACAAAAAATGATATTGGTCAAGTAATTGAAGAAGCAGAAAAGAGAATATTCGATGTGTCAAAGAGCCTTAGAAGTACTGAATTTAAATCAATACAAGATGTATTATATAAGGCACAGGCCGATTTAGAGAAGTTAGCGTCTAATAAAGGTGATATAACTGGAATACCAACAGGATTTTATGAATTAGATAAATTAACTAGCGGTTTTCATCCTCATGAATTAATAATAATAGCTGCTCGTCCAGGTATGGGGAAAACTGCTATAGCGCTTAATATGGTAACTAATATTGCGATTAACTCAAAAAAGTCAGTGGCTTTATTTAATATGGAAATGGGTGCAGAACAACTTGCTATGCGTATGCTTTCTAGTGTTGGTCAAATAGATGGTAATAAATTAAAGACAGGTAATTTGGAACATTCTGATTGGAAGAGAGTAAATGAAGCAATAAGTAGACTTTCTAATACAAATATATATATAGATGATACTGCAGGAAATACTGTTGGAGAGATTAGAAGTAAATGTAGAAAACTTGCAACAAGTCCAAGTGGACTTGACATAGTTGTAATTGACTATTTAACTCTTATTCAAGGTACTAGCAAAAATGGCGCAAATAGACAACAAGAAGTAGCAGATATATCAAGAGCACTTAAAACTATGGCTATGGAACTTGATGTACCAGTAATTGCTTTATCACAACTTTCAAGAGGTGTAGAGCAAAGAGTAGATAAGAAACCTATGCTTTCAGATTTAAGAGAATCTGGAGCCATAGAGCAAGATGCCGATATAGTTGCGTTTTTACATTGTTCAGATGAAGAAAAGGAAAAACCAAATAGTATGATGGAATTTGTTATAAGGAAACATCGTAATGGACCTTTAGCGGATGTTCCATTAATATTTCAAAGAAATACAAGTACATTTGTGAATGTAGCAAACGTAAAAGATGAAGAGAGGTAGTTTATGAAAAAAGTAGGAACATGTTTTCTCGTGTTTATTTTATCAGTTGTAATATTTCTTTTTGGATTTAACTATAATTCAAATGTTGAACCAGGTTCTTATTATAATGTTTATCTTGATAGTGAATATATTGGTATGATAAAGTCAAAAGAAGAACTTGATGATTATATAAATAGTCAAGCAATTATAATAAGGGATAATGTTAGAAAATATATGCTTATAGTAGATTCTATAGATACATTTAACAAGATAGAATCTACAGTACAATATGATTCTAGTAGTAAAAAAAGTAAAGTAGATTATTTAATAAAAAATAGTAAGCAATTTAATATATCTGACGATGATTTAGATAACCTAAAATATTATAAAGAAAATAAAGTTTATAACTATAGTGAATCAGATATAAATGATATGAAGGAATATATTGAATCTAATGAAATATACACTCATGTTGATAATGTATATACTCCAAATGGAATAGAAGTAAAAAAGGTATTTACATATAATGGAAATGTAACAAGTGTACCTGAAATATATAAAAGAATAATGGCTAAAAAATCTTGTACTGTAGCAGGATATAAATTCACAATTAAAAATGAAGAAAATAAAGAAGATATAGTAATTTATACTATAGATGATGAAATATTTTCAGATGCAATTAATAGGTTAATAACAATATTTGTAGATAGTAACAAGTATGATTTATATAAGAATGGAACACAACCTGATATAACAACAGTAGGTTCATTAATTGAAAATATATATGTAGGTGAGGATATAACTTATAAAGCAACAAACATACCTGTTGAAGAAAAAATATATACAGATTCTACAAGTCTTTCTGCATATTTACTTTATGGTGATGGATTTACAGAAAAGAAAGTGACTGTAAAAAAAGGAGATACTATTGAATCTATATCATTCGATAATCAAATAAGTGAACAAGAATTCTTAATATTTAATAATAAATATACAAGTAGAGATAATTTAATTGCTCCTGGAACAGAAGTTACAATTTCTAAAATTGCGCCTAAAATACAAATAGTTGTTGAGACATATGAAGTTTCAGATAAAGAAACTGATTATGATACACAAGAAAGATTTGATGAAAGTTTACCTCAGGGAACTGTAATAGTAACTCAAGAGGGAGAAAAAGGAATCGAGAGAGTTACACAAGATGTTAAAAGTATAAATGGTGAAATTTCTTATATCAATCCAGTAAGTAAGGAAACTATAAAGGCATCTACTCCTAGAATAGTTACAATAGGAACAAAATTTATACCTAATGTAGGTAGTACTGCTTCTTGGGGATGGCCTACTAATAGTGGTTATACTATCACATCTTATTATGGATATAGAGTTAGTGGATATGATAGCGCTAATGGAAATATTCATGCAGGTATAGATATTGCAGGAACAGGATACGGATCACCTGTATATGCAGCAAACAATGGTGTAATAGTTACAAGACAGTATAAATATGACTATGGTAATCATATACTTATAAATCATAATAATGGTTATTATACTCTTTACGCTCATATGTCTTCATTTGCTCCTAATCTTTCAGTTGGAAGTACTGTAAGTCGTGGACAGATAATAGGATATGTTGGGTCTACTGGTTGGGCATCAGGACCACATTTACATTTTGAAATTAGAACATGTGAAAAATGGGCATGTACTACTAACCCATTAAATTATTATCGATGAGAGTATGCAATTTATCAAGTGGAAGCAAAGGTAATTGTACCTATGTTGAAACCGATAATCATAAAATATTAATAGACATAGGTACAAGTAGTTTATATGTAGAAAAATCACTAAAATCTATAGGAGTAGATCCTAGTGAGATCGATATTATATTAGTGACTCATGCCCACATAGATCATGTATCTGGGCTTAGAGTTTTTACAAAAAAATATAATCCACTTGTATATATTTCAGATAAAATATTAAAAGAAGCAAATTTAAAAATAGAAAATGTTGTTAGTAGTACAGATGTAGATGTAAACGATGATATAAAAATTAAATCTATTAGGCTTTCACATGATGTTACTGATATAAAAGGTTATTTGATTGAAGATAAAAATTCTTCTATGGTATATATAACTGATACAGGATATATAAGTGAAAAGAACTTTGACTTAATCAAAAATAAAAATCTATATATATTAGAAAGTAATCACGATGTAGAAAAACTTATGAATAATCCTAAATATCCACATCATACAAAGATAAGAATATTAAGTGATAAAGGGCATTTATCCAATAAAGAATCTGCCTATTACGCAACTAAATTAATAGGTGATAAGACAAAATATATAATTTTGGCGCATTTAAGTGAACAAAATAATACAGAGGAACTTGCTGTTGAAACTTTAAAAGATGCACTTAAAAAAAACAATATAGATTTTAAAAATATATCTGTCGCACGCCAAAATGAAATGTCGGAGTTGTTTTATGTATGATTAAGATAATATGTGTTGGGAAAATAAAAGAAAAATATATAAAAGATGCAATTAACGAATATGAAAAAAGATTATCAAAATACACCAAATTAGAGATAATTGAAGTAGAAGATTATGATAATCAAAATATAGAAATTACTCTTTCTAAAGAGTGTGAAAGTATAAAGAAATATATAAATCCTAAAGATTATATAATTACATTAGAAATAGAAGGTAATATGCTATCTAGTGTTGAGTTTGCAAAAAAGATTGATAATATTTTTAATAATTATTCTAATATAACATTTATAATAGGTGGCTCACATGGACTACATGATGATATAAAAAATATGAGTAATTATAAATTATCATTTTCAAAGTTAACTTTTCCACATCAATTATTTAGAGTAATTTTACTTGAACAAATATATAGAGTATTTAAGATAAATAATAATGAGAGTTATCACAAATAAGATAACTTTTTTTCTTGTCTATTTTTAAATACTAATGTATAATACTTAATGGTGATTTGATGAACGAGGTATATAATTTTATAAAAGGATTAAATATAAAATCTAAATATGTTGTTGCCGCTATAAGTGGTGGTCCAGATTCTATGTTATTATTACATATATTAATTAATCTAAAAAAAGAATTAAATTATAATATAGTAGTTGCCCATGTTCATCATAATATTAGAAAAGAAAGTGATGCAGAAGCAGAAAATTTGAAAAAAATATGTGAAAACAACAACATAATATTTGAGTTCATGAAAATTGAAAATTACCCTAATAACAAATTTTCTGAAATGAAAGCACGAGAAATTAGATATAAATTTTTTGATGAAGTTATAAAAAAATACAAATCTGACATTTTGTTTACAGCGCATCATGGAGATGATATGATTGAAACTATTTTGATGAGATTAACTAGAGGTTCAAGCATTAAAGGCTATGCCGGATTTGAAGCATTATCGCATAGTAGAGGTTATATAATCGCAAGACCACTGGTATTTTTAACTAAGGATGAAATAGTTAAATATTTAGATGAAAATAACCTATGGTATGCAGTAGATATGTCAAATAAAAGTGACAAGTACACTAGAAATAGATATAGAAAATATATACTACCAGAGATAAAAAAGGAGAATGCAAACGCACATTATAAATTTTTAGAATTTAATAAGAAAATGTTAATGGTAGATAGTTATTTAAAAAAAGAGGCAAATAATTTTTTAAGCAATTCTAAATATATAGATATTAATAAATTTAATAAATTAGATGAGATAATTAAAATATATGTATTACATGAGTATCTAAAAAATATATATAAAAGTGATATTTCTTGTATAAATGATAGTCATATTTATATAATAATAAATATATTAAATAAAAATAAGAATACTATATTTGATTTACCAATAAATAAAAAAGGTGTGGTTGAATATAATACTTTTAGGGTTGAGGAAATAAAAGAGATAAAAAAATTTAATTATACTTTTACTGATGAAATAAAATTAGATAATGGTAAAAGTATAAAAATTGATAATAGTTCTACATCTACCAGTAATTATGTAATACATCTTAATAGTAAAGAGATAAAATTTCCACTTCATGTAAGAAATAGAGAAGATGGGGACAATATGATTGTAAAGAATATGACACATAAGAAAAAAGTTAAGGATATACTTATAAATTCAAAGATACCAAGTACATTAAGGGATACTATACCTATAGTCACTGATGATACAGGAGAAATTATATGGATACCTGGAATAAAAAAGTCACATTTAGATAGAAAAAAAGATGAAAAGTATGATATAATATTAACATACAATTAAAAGGAGGCATATATGGATAAAAAAGTCATTAAAAGAAGTATATTTTCGTATGTATTTTTAGCCATTATAATAATAGGTATATTATGGTTTATGGAGGCTTTAAATACTAAAGTAAATAGAATAAGTTATAGTGAATTTTTAGATGAATTAAAGAAGGGCACTGTAAGTGAACTTACTATTACACAAGATAGTAATAAAGGTATATATTCATTAACAGGAAAATTAGAGGATTATTCTGAAAATGAGACATTTGAAACTTCAGGAACTTTAAGTGAGGAAACATTAAAACAAATAAATGAAGTTAAGGGTGATAGCGATTTAGAAATCAATGTAAGTAGTGATCCTCAATCAAGTTATTTTTTATTTTTCTTAGTCAATATACTACCTGTATTAATAATGGCTGGAATAATATTTGCTGCATATTATTTTATAAGTAGGCAAATGGGTTCAGCAAATAAATCAATGGATTTTGGTAGAAGTAGAGCTCGTCTTACAAGTGATAAAGATAAAGTTAAATTTGATAAAGTAGCAGGTTTAACTGAAGAAAAAGAAGAAGTACAAGAATTAATAGATTTCTTAAAAGAACCAAAGAAATTTCAAAAGATGGGCGCAAGAATCCCAAAAGGAGTTTTACTAGTAGGTCCTCCTGGAACAGGAAAAACATTACTTGCTAAAGCAGTTGCAGGAGAAGCAAATGTACCATTTTATTTTATAAGTGGTTCAGATTTCGTTGAGTTATTTGTAGGTGTAGGTGCTAGCCGTGTTAGAGATATGTTTAAACAAGCAAAACAAAATGCACCATGTTTAATATTTATAGATGAAATAGATGCAGTAGGTCGTCAAAGAGGAACAGGTCTTGGTGGTGGACATGATGAAAGAGAACAAACTCTAAATCAATTACTTACAGAGATGGATGGATTTGGAGCTAACGAAGGTATAATAGTAATTGCTGCTACAAATAGACCAGATGTTCTAGATCCAGCGTTACTTAGACCAGGAAGATTTGATAGACAAATTACTGTTAACTTACCTGATGTTAAAGGTAGAGAAGAAATTTTAAATGTACATGCTAAGGGAAAAACATTTGCTAAAAATGTTAAATTAGAAAATATAGCTAAGCGTACAGTAGGATTTAGTGGTGCTGATTTAGAGAACTTGCTTAATGAAGCTGCACTTTTAACAGTAAGAAGACATAAAAAATGTATAACTATGGCTGAAATAGATGAAGCTCATGATAGAGTTTTAATGGGACCTGCAAAAGTAACTAAAAAATATACTGAAAAAGAGAAAAAATTGGTTGCTTATCATGAAGCTGGTCATGCCGTTGTTGGAATAAAATTAGAAGGCGCTAATGAAGTACATAAGATAACAATAATTCC
Source organism: uncultured Bacilli bacterium (assembly GCA_947628725.1). Lineage (GTDB taxonomy): Bacteria > Bacillota_I > Bacilli_A > RF39 > UBA660 > UMGS1613. The sequence goes on from CANRAQ010000011.1 coordinate 20,355, forward strand.
TCGTGGTCAAGCAGGTGGATATAATTTGATGTTACCAAAGGAAGAAACTTTCTTATCTACTAAAAAAGAATTATTAGAAACTATAAGTGGATTACTTGGAGGTAGAGTTGCAGAAGAATTAGTATTTAAAGAGGTAACTACAGGCGCTCATAACGATTTTGAAAAGGCTACCAAAATTGCTCGTGCAATGGTTACAGAATATGGTATGAGTGATTTAGGACCTATTCAATTTGAACATCAAGAATCAAGTGTATTCTTAGGTAGAGATTATAATAAGAGTCGTAATTTTTCAAGTCAAGTTGCATTTGAAATAGATCAAGAACAAAGAAAGATAATTAATGAATGTTATGAAAAAACTAAAAAAATTATTAAGGAAAATAGAGATTTATTAGATTTAATTGCAACTACATTACTTGAATATGAAACAATAACTAAAGAACAAATAGAATATTTAGTTAAGAATGGATGTATGCCTGATGAAGATGGAGAAATCGATTTGAGTGATTATAAAGAAGCTAGTCTATCTGATTTAACAGTAGAAGAATTAAAAGATTTAGCACAAGAAAAAGGCATAAAAAAAGTAGATAGTATGAATAAAGAAGAACTTATAAAAGCCTTAGAGGAAGATGAATAATCTTCTTTTTTTGTATTTTTTTGAAAAAAATTCAGGAAAAAAAAGGAAATCGCCTACCTTTTGTAGAATGATATATATGAGGAGGTGAAAATATTGATTGAAAATAA
>CANRAQ010000012.1 GCA_947628725.1 uncultured Bacilli bacterium
TTATACAATAAATTTTAGTTAAAACAAAAAATGTCCCATTAGGGACGGATGACAAAATTTATTTTGTCATTTTTTTATAGGTTAAAAAAATTGGCAATGCCAATTTCACTTATAAATTCATAAAGAATATTGATAGGATTAATATAGTTGCAAATATATTCCAAATTATATAAGGTATAAGTAGTTTACAATTTTTATTAAGTTGTTTAGTTTCATAGTATAAGTATAATGAACTTATTAGTACTATAATTGTATCTATAAGTGCTAAAAACGGACTTTTAAGTGTAAAAAAGAAAAATGAAAATGCTTGATTAGATATATAGTTTATTACTAAAGCTTTATTATAATCACCAGTATCCTTATAACTATAACTTTTATATACATCATATATGCTAAATGCTATTAAAATATATAATATTGGCCATATTATAGCAAATAATATACCAGGTGGAGCAAATACTGGTTTATCTAAACTTTTATAAAAAACTGCGTCACTTCTAAATAGCAAACCACCTATAAACCATGGCAATAATATACCTAAAAACTTTAATATTTTTTTCATAGTTCACCTCTTTACATCTTATTCTAAATGTATTAAAATATTATTACGGGTGATAAAATGAATATTACTTTGAGCAAAAATGATGAAATAGTAATGAAACTTTTACACTATTTTATAACTATACAAGGATATAATCCTGTTATAATACATGGAGCCAAAGATGAAATATGGCTAGAAAATAATACAGCAGATTATAAGATTATAAGAATAGTGTCTAATTATATACATAATGATGATCAACTAGATTTTGATATATTTAGGACTAAACAGATATTAAAAAAAATAAAAAGAAAAATGTTTTCTGTTAATATGGAAACTCTTTCTATATTTGTAAATTTATCAGATAATGTCGATTTAGATAGTAAAAATTTTGATAATATTAAATGCGCTAAGGTAAATACTGTAGATGATTTATCAAAATATTCATTTATAATTAATACATTCCCAAACATACTTGAAATTGACAATGTAAAAGAAGAGGGAATAGAATTATTTATAAAATTAACTAACGATATAAATAAAAAAAATTTAGAGGAATCTAAAAAAGCTGAAGAGGTATTTTCAATTAAAAAACCAATTATAACATATACGATAATGGTTATATGTACAATACTTTATATATTAACATCTTTATACTCTAACAGTTTTATTGAGCAAAAATTAAGCATCTTATATGATTTTGGCGGACTTGTTAATTTTGATATGTTAAATAGAAATCCACTTGAGTTATATAGATTAGTAAGTTCCATATTTTTACATGGAAGCATACTTCACTTTCTATGCAATATGATTTCTTTATATGTTATTGGAAGTCAACTTGAAAGTTTCTTTGGTAAAGTTAAATATACAATAATATTTATATTAAGTGGTGTAATAGGTAATTTACTTACTTTGATATTTTTACAAAATGGAGTAATTACTATAGGGGCAAGTGGAGCAATATTTGGACTTTTAGGAGCACTTCTATACTTTGGATATCATTATAGGGTATATTTAAGTGGTGTAATGAGAACTCAAATAATTCCTATAATAATTTTAAATCTTTTCATTGGGGTTGTTTCACAAGGGATAAACAACTTTGCCCATATTGGTGGATTAATAGGAGGCTTTTTAGTAGCAAAAACAGTTGGAGTTAAATATAAAAGTTCTAAACTTGATATGATAAATGGGTTAATTATGACTTTAATATTTATTGCTTTTCTAATTTATATAGTGTTTTTTAGGTAGAATATTAATAATATTCTATTTTTTTTATATAATTTATTGGTGATAATATGAAAAAAATATTGTTGTTTATGATGATGTTTTTAGTATGTGGATGTGGGAATAAATTAAAATGTACATATAGTGAAAATTATGAAGATATTAAAATCAGTAATAGTATAGAATTTAATTTTAAAACTAATGAATATGAACAAATAGATAAAATGACATTTAAAACAAAAACGGATGCAGAGGAGTATTTTGATGATATAAAAGAATATATTGAAGAATATAACCTAGTATTAAATGATAAAGAAATAGTATCTAAGATTAGAAAACAAATGGAAGAGGATTTAACAAAAAATGAATTAAAGAAAAGATATGAAAGTTACGATTATAAATGTAGGTAATATTATCATGTAATGTTAAAATAGGTAAATTCAGAGCCATATTAAAATATGGTTTTTTGTTTAATTTAAATTTTTTAGCACTCAAAGTATTGACAGTGCCAAAAAATAGTAGTATACTTGTTTTAGCACTTAAGAAAAGATAGTGCCAAAAATTGTTATATGTATCTAAAAAATATATATAATATAAAAGAGGTGGTATATTGATTAGCAGGCGTGAAGAAGAAATATTAAAATTAATTATTGAAGATTATATAAAAAATGCTAGGCCTGTCGGATCAAAGTCGTTATGTGATGTTATGAATTGCTCTAGTGCAACGATAAGAGCTGAAATGAGTTATTTAGAGGAGATTGGGCTTCTAGAAAAGACACATATATCTAGTGGAAGGGTTCCAAGTGAATTAGGATATAGATATTATGTAGATAATATTATGAAACCTAAGGAACTTAATGAAGAAGATATGATGAAACTTCAAACTATTGTAGATAATAAATCACTAGTTTTAAATGATGTTATACTTAAAAGTATGGAAATTATTTCAGAGATAACACATTATATGACAGTAGTTTTAGGTAATCAATCAAACTCTAATTTAGTTCAAAAGATAGAAGTTATACCAATAGATAAGAACAATATAGTTGCAATAGTCGTAACTGATAAAGGTTATGTAGAACATAGAAATATATACATACCTGGAGATGTTGATTCATCAGAAATAAAACAAACTGTAGATTTGATAAATAAGTTAATTATTGGTACAAGTATAGATAAAGTAAGTGAAGTTTTAGAGTATGAGGTTAAACCTATAATAGGTAAATATGTTAAACAACATGAAGTTTTATATAATGCATTTTACAACGCATTTAGTGCTTTTGCAAATGAATCAATAAATGTAAGTGGTAAAAAAAATATACTTATGCAACCAGAATTCGATAGTATAGAAAAGATAAGAAGTATAATTAATAAATTTGAAGATAAAGAAATAGTTAGTAATATAAAAGAGGAAGATAGCGGCATAAATATTTATATAGGTAGTGAAAATAACTTTGATGATGATGTAACTGTCATAAAAACTAAGTATAATATAAATGGAGAAGAAGGAACAATCGCTTTAATTGGTCCAAAAAGGATGGAATATGACAGAGTTATAACACTTCTAGAATATATAAAGAAAAATATAGATAACAAATAGAAAAGAGGAGACAAATGCAAGAAGAAAATAAATGCAACTGTAAATGTGATAGTGAAGAAAAACAAGAATGTGAATGTAAAAAATGTGATTGTGAAGATAAAAAGATAAAAAAAGAAAAGAAAAAAGATAAATATAAAGAAGAAATAAATGCATTGAAAGATACTAATAAAAAATTAGAACAAGATATTTTAGTAGCAAAAGCAGATTTAATCAATTATAGAAAAAGAAAAGATGAAGAAGTAAGTAAATTACTTAAATTTAGTAATGAAGATTTAATTAAACAATTACTTCCAATTTTAGATAACTTTGAAAGAGCTATAAAACTTGATGATGATAATTTAGAAGATGAAGTTTCTAAGTTCTTAGAAGGATTTAAAATGATCTATTGTAATATGCAAAATATAATGGAAAATTTTGAAGTTAAGACTATTGATGGAGCAAATAAGCCATTTGATCCAGTATACCACAATGCAATTATGGTAGAGAATAAAGAGGGTGTTGAACCTGGAATGGTACTAGAAGTACTTCAAAAAGGTTATATCTATAAAGATAAAGTTATAAGACCAGCAATGGTTAAAGTTAGTGAATAGGAAAGGTGATAAATATGAGTAAAACAATAGGTATAGATTTAGGTACAACTAATAGTTGTGTATGTGTATATGAAGGTGGAGAACCTAAAGTAATAGTAAATGCAGATGGAGATAGAACAACTCCTTCAGTAGTAGCATTTAAAAAAGGAGACATATTAGTAGGTAAAACTGCTAAACATCAATCTGTAACTAATCCAGAAACAATTAGTTCAATTAAAAGATTGATGGGTACAGATAAAAAAGTTAAGGCTAATGGAAAGGAATATACTCCTGAAGAGATAAGCGCGATGATACTTGGAGATTTAAAGAAAACAGCAGAAGCATATTTAGGAGAAAAAGTTACAAATGCAGTAATTACAGTTCCAGCATATTTTAATGACTCACAAAGACAAGCAACTAAAAACGCAGGAAAAATTGCAGGACTTAATGTTGAAAGAATTATAAATGAACCAACTGCTGCTGCACTTGCTTATGGTCTTGACAAACAAGATGAATCTCAAACAATTTTAGTATACGACTTAGGTGGAGGAACATTCGATGTTTCTATACTAGAACTTGGTGATGGAGTATTCGAAGTTAAATCTACAAGTGGTAATAATAAACTTGGTGGAGATGATTTCGATCAAAGAATTATAGATTATGTAATTGATGACATTAAAAAGGAACATGATGTAGATTTAAGCGATAATAAAATGGCTTTACAAAGAATTAAAGAAGAAGCAGAAAAAGCTAAAAAGACTCTTTCTAATGTAACTTCAACAGAAATTTCTTTACCATTTATTACTGCAGATTTAAACTACGAAACTACTTTAACTCGTGCTAAATTTGAGAGTTTAATTAGTGATTTAGTTGATTCTACATTAGAACCAGTTAGAAAAGCCTTAAAGGATGCTAAATTAACTGCTAAAGATATAGATAAAGTAATATTAGTAGGTGGATCTACTCGTATTCCAATGGTACAAGAATTAGTTAAAAAAGAACTTGGAAAAGAACCATCTAAAGAAGTTAATCCAGATGAAGTTGTCGCTATGGGAGCAGCTATTCAAGGTGGAGTTCTTACAGGAGATGTTAACGATATAGTATTACTAGATGTTACACCACTTTCACTTGGTATTGAAACATTAGGTGGAGTATGTACAGTATTAATTCCAAGAAATACAACTATTCCAACTAGTAAATCACAAATATTTTCAACAGCTGCAGATAATCAACCAGCAGTAGATATTCATATACTTCAAGGTGAAAGAAGTATGGCTGCAGATAATAAAACTATGGGAAGATTCCAACTTACGAATATCCCACCAGCACCACGTGGAGTACCACAAATTGAAGTTACATTTGATATAGATGCTAATGGTATAGTAAATGTTAAGGCAAAAGATTTAGGAACAAATAAGGAACAATCTATAACTATAACTTCATCAACTAATTTGACAGATGAAGAGATAGATAAGATGGTAAAAGAAGCTGAGGCTAATCGTGAAGCAGATGAAAAGAAAAAAGGAGAAGCTGATGCTAGAAATGAAGCTGAACAAATGATTTTTGCCACTGAAAAGGCTATTAAAGACTTAGGCGATAAAGTTGATGAAAAAGATAAAGAAAAAGCAGAAGAACAAATTAAAGATTTAAAAGAAGCTTTAGAAAAAGATGACATTGATGAAATTAAAGCTAAAACAGAAAAATTAAATGAATCTGCCATGAGTCTTGCAACTAAAGTTTATGAAGAAGCATCTAAGAAAGCTCAAGAAGAACAAGCAAAAGAAGAAAATAAAGAAGATAAGGAAGATAAAAAGAATAAAAAATCTAAAAATGATGATGTAATGGATGCAGATTACGAAGAAAAATAAAATGAAGTTCTAGGTAACTAGAACTTCTTAAATTAAAAGGAGAAAATATGGAATATAAGACAAGAGAAGAAGTACCTAATCAATATAAATGGGATTTAAGTAAGATGTATGAAAGTTCATCAAAAGTAGAAGATGACATAAAAAAAGTAAAAGAATTACCTCCACAAATATTAAAATATAAAGGACATATTTTAGATAGTGCAGATAGTTTATATGAATTTATAAAGTTGACAGAAAAACAAGATAGAATTTTAGAAAAATTATATGTATATTCTAAAATGTCTTTTGATGTTGACACAAAAAATAATAGTTCTAAAGCATTGAAGATGAAAATTGAAAAATTAAACGAGGAGTTAAGTGAACAATATTCTTTTATAGAACCAGAAATGATGAAAGCTGATTATGATTTAATATTGAAATATATTAAAGAAAATTCAAAATTAGATGAATATAAGTTTTATTTAGAATGTATATATAGGTATAAACCACATTCATTAAATGAAGAGCAAGAAGAAGTTTTTGTACGTGCTACAAATGCTTTTGGAAATTGTTCTGAAGTATTTAATTGTATAAACAATGCAGATATAAATTTAGGTAAAATAAAAGATGAAGATGGAAAAGAATGTGAACTTACTTCCAGCAATTATCAAATATATATGAAAAGTAAAGATAGAAAAGTTAGAAAAAGTGCATTTGAATCTATGTATAACTACTATAAATCATTAAAAAATACACTTGCTTCTGCATATGTTGGTGAGATAAAAGAATCTTCTTTTGTAAGTAACATAAAAAAATATAATTCTACAGTAGAAATGAGTCTATTTTCTGATAATATAGATATAAGTGTATATAAAAACTTAATTAATACAGTTCATGATAAGTTAAATTATATGTATGAATATATGGATGTAAGAAAAAAAATATTAGGATTGGATCAGTTGCATATGTATGATATATATGTAGATTTAACTGAAAATAAAAATGATAAAATAAATTTTGATGAAGGTAAAAAAATATTATTTGAAGCCTTAAAACCATTAGGAGAAAAATATTTAGATGATTTAAATAAAGCATTTGATGAACATTGGATAGATATATATCCAAATAGTGGGAAAAAGTCAGGTGCTTATTCATGGGGATGTTATGACTCAAATCCATATTTACTATTAAATTATAACGATACAGTAGATGCTGTAAGTACTATGGCTCATGAATTAGGTCATTCTATGCATTCTTATTATTCAAAAAAACAGAATTATGTTGATTCTAATTATCCTATATTCTTAGCTGAAATTGCTTCTACAGTAAATGAGGTTTTAATAAATAATTATTTATATAAAAATGCAAAAACAAAAGAAGAAAAAATATATTATTTAACAGACTTTTTAGATAGTGTTAGAACAACAATTTATAGACAAACTATGTTTGCTGAATTTGAATACATGATGCATGAAAAGGAAAAGAATGGAGTACCATTAACTGAAGAAGAAATTTCTAATACTTATTATGATTTAAATAAACTATATTATGGAGATAATATGGTCATAGATGATGATATAAGATACGAATGGAGCCGTATTCCACATTTTTATACTCCATTTTATGTATATAAATATGCTACAGGCTTAAGTAGCGCACTTTCAATTGCAAGTAGAATACTTGATGGCGATAAAAATGTAAAAGAACAATATTTAGAGTTTTTAAGTAGTGGTGGAAATGATTATCCACTAAATATTCTTAAAAAAGTTGGTGTAGATATGACTACAAGTAAACCAATAGAAGAAGCACTTGATATGTTTAAAGAAAAGTTAGATGAACTTAAAAACTTAGTAAAATAATTATATATAATAAAAAATAATATATAGATGATTAAAATATAAAAGAGGAGGATGTTGTATGAATAAAAGAGATTATTATGAGATACTAGGTGTTTCTAAAACAGCAGATGATAAAGAGATAAAAAGTGCATTTAGAAAATTAGCTAAACAATACCATCCTGATATAAATAAATCACCTGATGCACCTGAAAAATTTAAAGAAGCACAGGAGGCATATGCTGTTTTAAGTGACCCTGAAAAACGTAGTCAATACGATAAATATGGTCATGCAGCATTCGATCAAATGAATGGCGGTGCTGGATTCGATTTTTCAGATTTTGACTTTAGTGATATATTTAGTGACCTATTTGGCAGTGCATTTGGTGGATTTTCTGGATTTGGTGGTAGTAGAGGTCAGTCTAGAAGTAGGGCTCGCCGTGGATCAGATAGGTTAATGAAAGTAGATTTAACCTTTAATGAAGCTGTATTTGGATGCAAAAAAACTATAAATATAGATTTTTATGATGAATGTGATTCATGTGATGGTAAAGGTGGTAAAGGAGAGAAAAAATGTCCTAGTTGCCACGGTGCTGGAGTTATAAATACAGAACAAAGTACATTATTTGGAACATTCATGTCAAGAACTACTTGTCCAAATTGTAAGGGTAGTGGAACAATTTATGAATCTACTTGTTCTAAATGTAGGGGAACAGGTAAATTAAGAAAAAATAAAGATTTAGAAGTAAAAATACCAGCCGGTGTAGATACAGGTAACCAATTAAGATTATCTGGTAAGGGAGATAGTGGTTTAAATGGTGGACCAAATGGAGACTTGTATTTAGAATTTAGAGTAAGGGATCACGAATTATTTGAAAGAGATGGAAATGATATATATTTGGAACTCCCAATTACAATAACAGATGCGGTTCTTGGATGTAAAAAAGATATTCCAACTTTATATGGTAATGTAAAATTAAATATACCAGAAGGTACTAATTCAGGTGATAAACATAGATTAAAGGGAAAAGGAATAGAAGATTTACATACAGGAACTAAAGGGAATATGTATGTAGTAATAAATGTAGTTATTCCAAATAAACTTGACAAAAAACAAAAGAAACTTTTTGAGGAACTTGATGATACTAATTTAAAGACAAGTGCCTTTAAAACTATAGAAGATTATCTTAAAAAAAATAAATAAATTGAAAAAAATTCAAAAAATTTAATAAAAATTATTGCAAAGACTTTATATATATGGTAATATTAAATTGTAAGCAAGATAGCTTGTTTATTATTATGAGGGAGGTAGTCAACAATGACTAAAACAGATTTAGTAAACTATGTAGCTGAAGAAGCTGGATTAACTAAAGTAGATGCTGCTCGTGCACTTGATGCAGTTATGAAAGGTATCGAAAATGGATTAAAAAAATCAGGAAAGGTAACTTTAACAGGATTCTTTACTTTCACTGCTGAAAAGAAAGCAGCTAAAGTTGGACGTAATCCAAGAACAGGAGCTGCAGTTCAAATTCCTGCAAGAGTTTCAATTAAAGGTAAAGCTGGATCTAAATTAAAAGAAGCATTAAACTAATGTTTCTTTTATTTCCTTAATAAAAATAATATAACAAAGATTATGGTGATTAAATGAATGAAACAGCACTCAAAGTATTAAATAAAATAAATAGTTTCGGTTATGAAGCATATCTAGTAGGCGGTTATCCAAGAGATTTATATATTGGTAGAACAACCGCTGATTTTGATATATGTACAAATGCTACACCTAAGATATTAAAAGATATTTTTGGTAATAGTATAATGCCTTTAGAACAGTATGGTAGTGTAACTATAATTGTAAATGACTTAAGATTTGAAATTACAACTTTTAGAAAAGATATAAAGTATATAAATAATAGAAAACCAATAGAAATTGAATATATAGATAATTTATCTGATGACTTAAAAAGAAGAGATTTTACGATTAATACCATGTGTATAGATGGTAATGGTAGATTAATAGATTTGTTGAATGCTAAGACTGATATAAATGATAAAATTATAAGAACTGTAGGGGATGCAGATAAAAAAATAAGTGAAGATTCCCTTAGAATTTTAAGAGCAGTAAGATTTGCTACCATCCTTGATTTTAAATTAGATGATGAGTTGTTGAATGCAATAAAGAAGAATAAGCATTTATTAAAATCTTTATCATATAATAGAAAAAAAGAAGAATTGGACAAGATATTTTCAAGTAATAATGTAGAAAAGGGAATAGAATTATTACACGAATTAGAACTTGAAGATGATTTGGATATTTCAGATTTATCAAAACTTAATACAACCACATATCTTATAGGTATATGGGCTCAACTAGACTGTTTAGATAAATATAATTTTACTAAAGTAGAAAAAGATTCAATAATAAAAATAAATGAGTTATTGGATAAAAATGTACTAGATTATAATAATTTATATAAATATGGATTATATATATCTACTATAGTAAGTGAAATAAAAGGTATAGATAAAAAAATAGTTAATGAAAGATATAATAGCCTAACTATATATAATAAAGATGAAATAAATATAAGTGCAGAAGAAATATGCAAATTATTAAATAAAAAACCTGCTAAATTTTTAAAGACAATATTTGATGATATAGAAAATAAATTAGTTAATAAATTATTGGTCAATGAAAAAGAATGCTTAAAGGATTACATATTAGAAAATTATAGTTAAAAATAGTAAAAAAATTATTATTCGCTTGAAATATCATATCAAAATATGTTACAATTTGTTTAGGAGGTTAGGTATGAAGAAATTTTTAACTTTATTTGTCGCACTTTTATGTGCAGTAACTATAGTTGGTTGTGGAAAAACTGAAAAAAAAGAAGAGGGAGAAAAAACAGTAAAATATTCATTTGTTTCTACTAGCTCATCAGTAAAAGAAAAAGCTACAGTTTCATTTAAATTTGATGCATCTGATTATAAATATTCAGAAGAAGAGGAAGATTTAATAGTTGAAACTGAACACTCTAAAGCAGGAGTTATAATGGGTAAAGATTTTAATATTCAAATAGATTATAAATCTTATGATATAGGATCTAATTGGGATAAATTTAAAGCTTCTATCAAATCTACAGATGATAGATATAAATCATTTATATATAATGATGTTAAAGGTTTAAGAATTTATCACAGTGGAGTTATTACTTATTGCTTCCCAGCAACTAAAAATACTTATGTAGTTTTCACAGTATTACCATCTGATAGTTATAAAGATAATTATAAGACATTACTTGATAGTAAAGATCTTGATTCATTATTCCAAACAATGAAAATTAAAGTAACAGAAGTGGAATAATAAATTTAAAAACATATTTAAATTAATATGTTTTTTTGATATAATTATCTAGGTGAAATAAATGAAACAGGAAAATATTAGAAACTTTTCTATAATTGCTCACATAGATCATGGTAAAAGTACTATAGCAGATAGAATATTAGATATAACAGGGGCAATTACTGAAAGAGAAAAACAAGAACAACTTTTGGATAGTATGGATATAGAAAGAGAACGTGGTATAACTATAAAGTTAAATTCCGTTCAGTTAAATTATAAATATAACAATGAAAATTATATACTTCATTTAATAGATACTCCGGGGCATGTAGACTTTACTTATGAAGTATCTAGGAGTTTGGCTGCTTGTGAAGGAGCAATACTTGTTGTAGATGCTGCACAAGGAATAGAAGCCCAAACACTTGCTAACTTATATTTAGCAATGGAAAATGATTTAACAATAATTCCTGTAATAAATAAAATAGATTTACCTAATGCAAATATAGAAAAAGTAAAAGGTGAATTAATAAATAATTTAGGATTTAAAGATGAAGAAATAATTTTATGTAGTGCGAAAAATGGTATAGGAATAAAAGAATTAGTAGAGGCAGTAATAACTAGAATACCATCTCCAAAAGGTGAAAAAAATAAACCACTTCAAGCCCTTATTTTTGATAGCTATTTTGATTCATATAGAGGTATAGTAGCCTTAATTAGAGTAGTTAATGGAACTGTAAAGGTAGGAGATAAAATAAAAATGTTTGCTACTGACACAGTTTATGATGTTGTTGAACTGGGTGTACATACTCCTCATATGAAAAAGAAAAATGAACTTACTACTGGAGAAGTAGGATATTTATGTGCAAGTATTAAGAAGATAGAAGATGTAAAGGTAGGGGATACCATCACTCTTAATAATAATCCTAGTGAAAAACCATTACCTGGTTATAAACCTATGAAACCTATGGTATTTTGTGGAATATACCCAATAGAATCAAGTAAATTTCCACTTTTAAGAGAAGCACTTGAAAAATTAAAGTTAAATGATGCATCTTTAGAGTTTGAACCAGAAACTTCTCAAGCATTAGGATTTGGTTTTAGATGTGGATTTTTAGGATTACTTCATATGGAAATTATAGAAGAGAGAATCGAAAGAGAATTTAACATAGATTTAATTGCTACTTCTCCATCAGTTGTATATGAAGTAGAACTTACTGATAGAACTATAATCTATGTTGATAGTCCATCAAAGATGCCTGAAAGACAAAAAATTAAGGATATAAAGGAGCCTTACATAAGGACAAATATATTTGTACCAAGTGAATATATAGGTTCTATTATGGAATTATGTCAAAACAAAAGAGGAAATTATATATCTATGGAATATATCGACACTACTCGTGTAAATATACATTATGAGATTCCATTATCAGAAATTGTATATGACTTTTTTGACAAGTTAAAAAGTTATACTAAAGGTTATGCATCATTTGATTATGAGTTAATAGGATATAAATCTAGTAATTTAGTAAAGATGGATATATTACTTAATGGTGATATTGTGGATGCATTAAGTTTAATAGTTCATAAAGACTTTGCTTATAATAGAGGAAAAGTTATAGTAGAAAATTTAAGAAAATTAATACCTCGTCAACAATTTGAAATACCAATTCAAGCAGTTATAGGAACAAAAGCTATTGCTAGAAGTGATATAAAAGCAGTAAGAAAAAATGTACTTGCTAAATGTTATGGTGGAGATGTATCCCGTAAGAGAAAACTTTTAGAAAAACAAAAAGAAGGTAAAAAAAGAATGAAAATGGTTGGTAGTGTAGAAGTACCACAAGAGGCATTTTTAGCAGTTCTTAGTATGGATGAAGAAGATAGGTAAGGAGATTATATGTTAAGTGAATCACAAAGATTAGAAAAATTACAAAAAATTAAAAGATGTGTTGAAATATATTTACAAGGTGATAAAACTATACTTGATGTATCTAGGGAAACAGGTTATACACCTTCTAGTATACAAAGATATTTAAACGATTCTGAATATATAATGGAGTTATACCCGATTGAATATAAATCAATAATTTTAAAAATAAAATCAAAGTTACTAAAAAATAAAATAGATGCTAAATCAAAAGGTGGAATTAGTTTTGCTGAAAATAATGTAGCGATTAAGGATGAATATGGTCATTTTACAGGATCAAGAAAAAAATAAAGTAAATAGTGTGTATATACATATTCCTTTTTGCGATTCTATTTGTACTTATTGTGATTTTTGTAAATTTATAAAAAATGATAAGTGGACTAATAGTTATTTAGATGAATTAGAAAAAGAAATAAAAGATAAATATAATTTTGAAGAGATAAACACTATTTATATTGGTGGAGGGACACCTAGTTCATTAAATATAGAAGAATTAAATAAATTATTTAAAATAATAAAAATATTTAAAGTATCTAAAAATTTAGAATTTACATTTGAATGTAATATAGAAAATATAGATTATGATAAATTAAAATTATTATATGAAAATGGTGTAAATAGACTTAGTATAGGTGTTCAAACATTTAATGAAAAATTTTTAAAATATTTAAATAGAAATCATAAAAAAGATGATGTTATAAAAAAAATATCTACTGCTAAAAAAATAGGTTTTAAAAATATAAATATAGATTTAATGTATGCATTTCCTGGTGAGACCATAGATGATTTAAATAAAGATATAGATGAATTTTTAAAATTAGATATAAGTCATATATCTTTATATTCACTTATGATTGAACCTAATACTAAATTATTTATAGATAAAGAAAAAAATATAAGTGAAGATTTAGATTATGAGATGTATGAAAATATATGTAATAGATTAAGTAAATATAATTATGAGCACTATGAAATAAGTAACTTTGCTAAAGCAGGATATGAATCAAAACATAATTTAACTTATTGGAATAATTTAGAATATTATGGATTTGGCATAGGTGCATCAGGCTATATTAATGGTATTAGATATGAAAATACTAGAAGTATAAATAAATATTTAAGTGGAAAATATGAAAGTGAATCACACAAACTTGATATCAAAGAGAAGATAGAAAATGAATTTATATTAGGTCTTAGAAAGATTAAAGGTATAAACAAAATAGATTTTAAAAATAAATATAATATTGATATAAAAAATATAGAAGTTGTTCGTAAACTAATTAGTACTAACAAATTAATAGAAGATGAAAAAAACATATATATAAATCCAAAGTATATATATACTTCTAATGAAATACTAATAGAGTTTATTTAAACTTCTATTTTTATGCAAAAAAAGAAACTGCCCCCTGAGCAGTTTCTATAAAAGAATAAAAAGGGGTTGGCTAGTGTGATACTAGCACCAATTCGCCTAATTTCGAATTGGTACTGTATATACTAATCTAAAAAAATATTTTTGTCAAGCATTTTTGCAAAAAAAATTTAAAAAGTTTTAATTATATCATTTTAGCGCACAAAATTATAGAATATAAATCTAATTTTAATTTACATAAATTTGCATAAATGATATACTTATATTATATGGGAGTGATAATATGGCAGAAAAAATAGTCAACACAATAGTATCAAGTTTAGGAACTTTTATTTCTATTCCATTTATGAAAGAAATAATTGTATTTATAATTTCATTATGTCCAATATTAGAATTAAGAGGTGGACTTATTGCGGCATCATTATTTAATATGAATCCTATAACTAGTTATATTATATGTATAATAGGAAATATACTACCTATACCAATAATATTATGGCTTATAAATAAAATATTAAAACACATGAGAAATAGTAAAAACAAAAAAATAAATGGTATAGCAAAGTGGTTAGATAATAAAGTTGAAAAACATAAACATCAAATAGAAAAATATGGTTATTTAGGTTTAGTATTATTTGTAGGTATACCTTTACCTGGAACAGGTGCGTGGACAGGTTGTTTAATTGCTAGTGTACTTGAGATGGATAAGAAAAAATCATTTTTAGCTGCCGTAGTAGGTGTGTTTATTGCATCTATAATAATGATGATATTATCATTTGGGCTACTTTCAAGGATTATATAACATGGATATTTCAACTTTAAAAGGTATTGGTCCAAAGACTGCTAATATATTTAAAAATAATGGTATTAATACTACAAATGATTTATTATCTTACTATCCATTTAGATACGAATTAATAAAAAGAAGTAATATAAGTGAATTAAATGATAATGATAAAATAATTATAGATGGTGTTATTGAAAAAAATCCAAGTTTATTTTTCTTTAATAAAAAAATGAACAAAATGACATTTTCTATAAATACTGGCTCTAACTTATTAAAAGTAGTTATATATAATAGAGGGTTTTTAAAAAGTAAATTATTAATAGGTAATATAGTAACAGTATTTGGAAAATATGATAAGTTACATAGTACTGTTGTAGCAAGTGATATAAAATTATCTAAATTACCTAATCATACAGTTATAGAGCCAATTTATCATAGTTTTGGCGGGCTATCTAGTAATCAAATAAGAGGATATATAAATAACATAAATATAAATGATACAGTTAAATACATACCAGAATATTTATGTGAAAAATATAAATTGATAGAAAAAGAAGATGCATTAAAAATAATTCATAATCCAACTAGCATGTTAGATTTGAAGAAGGCTATGGCATATTTAAAATATGAAGAATTATTTTTATTTACATTAAAAATAAATAGTTTAAGATTAAATAAAAAAAATGAAATAGGATTAACTAGGGATGTAAAATATAGTGAAGTAGAAAAATTTATTAACAAACTTCCATTTAAGTTAACTGAAGACCAACTTAAATGTGTAGATAAAATATATGGTGACTTAACTAATAAAAATAGAATGAACAGATTAGTTCAAGGTGATGTTGGTAGTGGTAAGACGATAGTTGCAATTATTTCACTATATATAAATTTCTTAGGTGGATATCAGGGCGCGTTAATGGCACCAACTGAGGTACTTGCATATCAACATCTAAATAATTTAAAAAATATATTTAAGGATTATGATATAAATATAGATATTCTTACAGGATCATTAAAGCAAAAAGAAAAGAAAGATATATATAAGAAATTACAAAATAAAGAAATAGATATAATAATAGGAACACATGCACTATTCAGTGAAGATGTACTATACAATAATTTAGGATTAGTTATAACAGATGAGCAACATAGATTTGGTGTAAATCAAAGAGGTAATTTAAAGAATAAAGGTGTAACACCGGATATACTTTATTTAAGTGCTACACCAATACCTCGTACATATGCACTTACAATATATGGAGATATGGATGTGTCAAGTATTAAAACTATGCCTAGTGGAAGAAAAGAAGTATTGACATACTTAAAGAAGAATAGTGAAATTAGAGATGTGCTTGAATTGATGCTTCAAGAAATTAAATTAAAACATCAAATATATGTAATCGCACCTTTAATAGAAGAATCGGATAAAATAGATTTAGAGAATATATATGCGCTTGAACAAAAAATGTCAAATGCATTTGGTAAGATATGTAAAATAGGCGTAATGCATGGTAAAATGGATAAAAACGAAAAAGATGAGATTATGGATAAGTTTAATAGTGGTGAATTATCTATATTAATAAGTACTACAGTAATAGAAGTAGGAGTAGATGTAAAAAATGCTACTACAATCGTAATATTTGATGCATATAGATTTGGCTTATCACAGTTACACCAATTAAGAGGTAGAGTAGGTAGAAATGATTTACAAAGTTATTGTGTACTTATAAGTGATAAAGAATCAGAAAGATTATCTATAATGACAAAGACTACAGATGGATTTAAGATAAGTGAAGAGGATTTTAAATTAAGAGGTAGTGGAGATTTATTTGGTATAAGGCAAAGTGGAGATATGAATTTTGGTATTGCAGATATAAAAGAAGATTTTAATATACTTTTAAAGGCAAAAGAGGATACTTCATATTTATTAGAATCTGGTAATATAAACTCATATCCAAATTTAATTAGCGTGTTAAATAATTCAATAAATTTAGATTAGAACTTGACTATTTTTAAATTTTAATTTATACTTATAATGGTATGGTAAACATACCAGGTGTTCTTTACGACGCTTATATGTGAAGGACACACAACCAAAACCCCCTGAAGAGAGCGAAAGCTCTCATTTTTGTTTGTTTTAAAGGGTTTATGAGGTATGAAAAATGCTTTATGTGGCAATTATGTGGCATTTTACTAAATCATTTATCAAATATAAAGTAATTAAAATTAAAATAAAAGAATTATTTTATAATACTAATAGGGATAATTAGGTGATAAAAAAGTGATGATATTATTTTTTCTATCACTTTTCTTTTTATTATATTTTATAGTATTTTTTGTTATTTAGGGAAAAAGGGAAAAATATTTTAATTTATCATGTATATTATTTTTTTATAGTATAAAAGAAATAGGAATTATATATACTTTTTTTTTTAATTTATAAAAAATAAAATCACTTTTTCACTTAATATTAAATTTTATTAATTAAAACAATAAAAAATATAAGGGATAAATAATAATATTATTCACTTTATATCACTTTATATCACTTTTTTAAGGTTTAGTGTAACTACTTAAAAAATATTATACAATACTGTGTGATTTTTAATATTAAAAATTTTATATGAAAGGAGATAAAATATGTTAAATAAATTAATATTAGTAGGACGCTTGGTTGAAAATCCAGAGTTAAGGACCACAAATAATGATAAAGAAATGTCGATTATTACGGTAGCAGTTCCTAGACCATTTAAAAACACCGATGGTGAGCATGAAACAGATTTTATTAATTGTAAATTATTTGGTGGTGTTGCTTCAAATACTTGTGAGTATTGTAAAAAAGGAGACGTAATTGGAATTTATGGTCGTGTTCAAAATCGAATTATTGAAAATGAAGATGGTAGAAGAAATATATTAGAAGTAATAGCGGAAAAGATATCCTTTTTATCTAATAAAAAATAAAAATAAATGGAGGTTATAGATATGAAAAAAAAATAGTACTAAGTTTGATTTAATAAAAAAAGATATTGAAAACATAGATATAATGGGAGTTAATACTACAAAATCATTATTTAAGGTAACGAAAGAACTTAATATGTTAATTGATGAAATGTTAGAGGAAAAAAGTTGTAAGTATTGTGGAGAGAAAACAGATAGTATTGATCCAAATATATTATGTTCAAAATGTCGTGAAGATTTTGGGCATACATTTTATAGTGAATTATAAAAAAGGGACCTCACCCGGCTCAAAATGGGGATAATAAAAAAATAATTATCAATAAGATAGTTATTTTTCTTCTTCATTATCTGTTATAATTATATTTATTTTATGAACTTTACATATCTGTTTTAAAGTGGTGGTATAGTATCTTCTACGACCTGATTCATAATCTTGTATAGTTCTTTCTTTTTTACCTATTGATTTACCAAATTCTTTTTGAGTTAAACCTGTTGCTTCTCTAATAAAGCGGATAACTTCATTTGGTTCAAATTTATTAAAATTTATCTTCACAGTTTCACCTCTTTATAAGTGTACATCTATTGACAAGTATAACATTTAGCGTGTATAATTATATTAATATCCACGCTATTTGCGTGTTAGGAGGTGGCTATATTGATTATTTCTCCTAAAACGAAAAAAATATTAATTGATAATGGTTATGAAAAGTTACTAAAATTGAAAGAATATAAATTTACCTACTTTATATCATTATATTTAATTCCAAAGATAGATGATGTTTTATCAATCGAAGAATCAGTTAAAATAAGAGAAAAAGAAAAATTTTTAAAACAAAAAGAATTGGATGAAAATTTAGAAAAAAGAGTATTAGATATAAAAGATTTTATGGTAAAAAATTCAGATATTATAAAAAATAAGGAGATAAAAAAGGCTTTTGAGCATTTAATACATATCGGTGAAAATTGTTTGAAATATCCATTTATTTTAAGTTGTAGAGATAGTATTTATAAATTATTTGATACAATGTTTTCATTGGTATATAATGGTGATATCTATTTTTTTGATAGTGACACTTATGATTTAAAAACTATTATTAAAAATGAATTTATAAAAGAAATAAAATTAGAGAAAAATTCAAAAAAACTCGCTGAGTATGAACCCCACTATATAAAACCATCGAAACCAATAAATTATGCACGTTTACATAGCGGTAGGTTAAAAGAAATAGATCAAGCCGAATATGATAGAAAATTGGTAGAATACCAAATAGATTTGATAAAAGCAGAAATCCATAATAGACAAGAAGATGAGATAAAAAAATCTTTATCTAATAGAGATTTAAAATATACAACAACATCAATTTATTATTATAATAATATGAAAAATAAAGAAGATGGGAAAACAGATGTAATTAAAATTGATGTATTAAATGCATACCAACCATATTATTATTATATAGATAGAAGATTGTTAAATATACCTAAAGTAACTTATGATGATGTAATAACGGGATTTAATTTTATTGGCACAAAAAAAGTTGGTTATATTGATATACCATGTAATAAAAAAATTAAATCATCTAAATTAATAGAAGATGGTTTTCAATTAAATTTTGATAATAATACAAAAATTATTTTAAAAGTTTTGAAAGATATTAAAATTAATGAATATTTAAAAAAACATACAGAATATGAAAAATATAATTATGATTGGTTTGATGATACTTATTTTAGTGATGATATCTTTGATTTAACAGATACTAGAGTTTATAATGGTGATGGTATAACACGTGTTGGAAAAACGGTATTTCCTTATGATATAAATATATATGTGAACTCATCATCTAAAACAGTAGAAAAAGAAGTATATAAAGAAATATTGGTTGAGGATCCAAAAGGTTATTTACTTTATGTATATTCTGATAGTGATACATACAAATTGTATGCGAAAAGTATAGTATATTATTTTTATCAAAATAAATATCTTGAAGAATATTCATTATTAGAGAGCTATAATATTATAGATTTAGAAAAAAAAACAAAATTGAGGTTAAGATATGATTGATAAAAATTTAAAGGGAGAACGCAAATGGACCTACTATGTTAAAAAAATATTAGAAAATATGATAAATACTGATAAAGAATTAAGTAAACATAGTTATAAAATATATTGTGATACCGATGGAGTAAAAAAAACTCTAAGTGCAGTTATTTCTTTAAATAAATATATTAAATATTCTAATAATGATATTAAAGATATAGATAAATCAATTAATGATTTTACAAATAATAAATTCCATCCAGATATTTTAATTACAGAAGATATTATTGTGTCTGGTATATCATACTCTATACCTAGATTAGTAATTGAAAGTAAATATAATGGTACAAGTTTTACACCACATGAGATTTTAGCCTATAACTATAAAGCAGACTTACATAAAAAATTATATCCAGGTCTTAGATATGGTCTTATTATTGGAAATAGTAGTTATATTAATAATACTACTATAAGATTTGGTAATAATTTTGATTTTATATTATCTTTAAGTGATATAGTATCTAGTAAAGAAAAAGAAATGTTAATAAATGTTGTCAAAAAAAACCTTGATTATGCAACTAAATTAGAAAGTATAATAGATGATAAGAATAAATCAATATCATGTGTATGTATAGAAAATAATATTATATTTAAAAATAAAAAATAATTTTAGGCATCTATCAAGTGCCTATTTTTTATACTTAAGTTATAATAGTTATAGGAAGTGGTATTATGCCTGTAATTATAGAAACTATAAAAATTAAGAATAATATAGATATTGAAGATAATGAGATTAATGTTTATAGCCATGAAACAATTAAAAATATTATTAAATATTTGAATACTTATATA
>CANRAQ010000013.1 GCA_947628725.1 uncultured Bacilli bacterium
GTCATTTCAATCATTGGTAATATTAAAGGTGAAATATATTTATCTCTTTCAATGTCTTCGGGGTGATAATACTCTTCTGATTCAATAAATTTAGTTATTGAATCTTTACTATTAATTTTTCTTATTTTAGGATGTTCCATTAACCAATATATTTTTTTATCATATATAAAACCTGACGAAGTGTCAATAATAGCGTGATTACCCTCTTCAGAAGTTACTTCAACAATACAATGATCTGCATAAAGTGGATCATTATTATTTATGTACTGTGGATTTAATCTTAAACTATCTATTGATGCATATAGAAGTTGAACATCGTCTTTTTCGTCTAAAAATGCTCTAGACATTAGTAGCGCTCTATCATAGCAGTGACCATTAGACATCCCATCTGATAACAATAATATTGATGCTGGAATACCTCCATCATATATAGTTCTTAATTTTTCTATTAATTCATCATTATAAGGTGCAATATATCCATGGTTTAATCCCCATATCAACAATTTCTTCAATTTATAATTGTGTAAATTCCACTTTAATGTTTGTAATCTTTTTTCCATTCAAGACACTCCCCTTTTTTTGAATTGCTGTATATAGTAACATAAAATCACAAAAAAAGCAAAATAAACACTATCTTATATTTTAAATCCATTTACAATAAAATATAATTATGATAAAATAAAGTTGTTTAGGAAGTGTGAAGTTTTATGAAAAAATATTTTAGATTTATGGTAATTATACCAGTTATGTTGATATTGATGTTAGAAAATGTTTATGCTAGTGAAAAAAATATCAACAATTCAAAATTTGAAGTAAAGGAAGGAGAAGAATTTAGCGTATCATTTGATTTAAATCCTAATGGTAATTATTCTTATGATTATTCTGCTATATTAAAATACGATAAAAATATTATAGAAGTTTTAGATGAAGATAGTTTTAATTCTAAAGATGTAGTATATGATTCGAAAAACAATAAAATTACTATAAGCAATGAAAAAAGTAATAATAAAGATACTATAAACATTAAATTTAAAGTAAAAAATAATGTTAATTCTAAAGAGACTACTATTAATTTAGATGAAGTAACAGAAATTGATGATTCTGACAAAGAACCATTAAAATCTCAAACTATAAAAGTAAATATAGATGGCAAAAATAGTTCATTTATTAAAGAAAATAGTAGAGGAATTATTATTTTATTAGTCGCATTAGTAGTTATTTTATGTGCAGTATTTATCGCATATAATGCTAAATGTTCAAAAGATACTAAACATTCAAAATCAGAAACTAGAAAAAGAATAAATATAGTTATTTCTATAAGCGCATGTGTTGTTATAATGTTAATTTTATTATTATCTATATCTACACATAAAAAAACTAATAATATAGAATATAAATTAAATATTATAAATTCAAATGATACAACTAGTGATGACAAAGATCAAGAACAAGAAGAAGAAAAAACTAAAGATGAAACAGTAGAACAAGTTGGATCTATTACAGGAACTAATACAGTTACAAACAATAACACAAATTCTACAAATAAAGAAGATACAAACGATAAAAATAACGATGTTGATGATAAGAAAGAAACAACACCTAAAAATGCTCCAAGTGTTGAAGATTTAAATTTAAATGTAACTGAAGATGAATATATAGATGTTTCTTTCAGTTTAAAAGATGAAGATAAAACTATGAGTAGTTTATATCTAGTTATAATAGACGAGTCTGGAAATGAAACTGTTAATAAATTAGAACTTTCAGAGGATAACAAATATAAATATACATTTGATTCGCAAAAATCTGGAAAATATACTGTTAAAGTATTAGCTGATTATGAATTAACTTATGGAAAAACTCATACTAAAGAGTTATTAACTGAAAAAGAAATAGAAGTAAATATAAGTGCTTCAATTGAAATTAATAAACAAAAAACAAATTTCTATCCATCTAAAAATGAAATAGCAGATATTTACTATGATATAGTTGATAATACTGATAAGCAGATTGAAAGCCTAACAATAAATGATAAAGAATATAAAGTTATAAAAAATAGTGATATATATAAAATTGAATATAAAGCTAAGAATGAGTCAGGAATCGAAGATTTAAACTTATCAAGTATAAATTATTCTGATGGAACTAAAGTATTAGTTATGAGAACTGATAAAATAGATGTATTAAAATCTATTCCACGAGTAGAAAATTATTATGTTGAAGAAAATTATTCTGATGGAACAGCAACATTTATATTTGATTTAATAGATGAAGATAAAGCCTTAACTAGAAAAGACGGAAAAATATTTGGAACATATGCAAGTATAGATGGCAAGGAGATAGAAGTAACAGATAATTCTACTAGAGTAGAAGTAACATTTGAAAACATTCCAAAAAATGTTATGTCAGTATTTGAAGTAAATGCAACATATGATTTAGATACTGATGAACTAAATGATATTACAGGAGAATTAAACGAAATAGATAATCAATTATTTAGTGAAGAATTTATGCCTGTAGATAGTTCAAAAATAGTTGTGGATAACATAAAAACATATGATGTTTCAACAAATAATGAAAAGGTATATTTTAATAAAAATGAAAAAATAGGATTATCATTTGATGTAAATGTACCAAAAAATGTAACATTAGATTTAGGATATGTTATTATAAATGGAATAAAATATGAAATTGAA
Source organism: uncultured Bacilli bacterium (assembly GCA_947628725.1). Lineage (GTDB taxonomy): Bacteria > Bacillota_I > Bacilli_A > RF39 > UBA660 > UMGS1613. The sequence goes on from CANRAQ010000013.1 coordinate 2,694, forward strand.
AAGAAAGATAATACATATAAAGTAGTAGATTCAATCGAAAGTTATGATATAGCTGGAGTAAAAGATATAAAACTAGAATATATAGTATTATCTGATGATGAACATATAGAACTTAGTGATAAGCAAACTAAAGTAGAAATTTTAAAAACAGAACCATTAGTTGAAAATTATCATGTTAAAGAAAATTATTCTGATGACACAGCAACATTTATATTTGACTTAATAGATGTTGATAAAGCACTAACTAAAGAAAATGGAAAAATAGTAGGCACATATGTAACTATAGCAGGAAAATCTGCCCAAATAACAGATAATTCAACTAGCGTAGAAGTAACATTTAAAGATATTCCAAAAAATGAAATATCAACATTTGAAGTATATGCAACATATGACTTAGATACAAACGAATTAAATGAAGATACAGGTAATTTAAATACATATAGTAAAAAAATATATGAGATAGAATTCCAACCTGTAGATGCTTCTAAATTAGTTATAAATAATATCAAAACATATGACACTACAACAAATAATGAAAAAACATATTTTGAAAAAAATGAAAAAATAGGATTATCATTTGATGCCGTTACTCCAGAAAATGTAATATTTAATTTAAGTTATGTTCTTATAGGTGGTAGACACTACGAACTTGAAAAAGTAGGAAATACTTATCAAATAGTAGAACCAATTATGGGTTACCAAACATCAGGAGTAATTGATATAAAATTAGATTCTGTAGTTTTATCTGATGGTGAATCAATAAATTTAAGTGATAAGACTGCAAAAATAGAAGTATTAAAATCAAAACCAAAAGTTGAAAACTATCATGTTAAAGAAAATTATGCTGCTGGCACATCAACATTTACATTTGATTTAGTAGATATAGATAATGCATTAACTAAAGAAAATGGCAAAATAGTAGGTACATATGCAACTATAGCAGGAAAAACTGCCCAAATAACAGATAATTCAACTAGCGTAGAAGTAACATTTAAAGATATTCCAAAAAATGAAATATCAACATTTGAAGTATATGCAACATATGATTTAGATACAAACGAGTTAAATGAAAATACAGGTAATTTAAATACATATGATGAAAAAATATATGAGGTAGAATTCCAACCTGTAGATGTTTCTAAATTAAAAGTTGATAATGTTAAATTATTTGATGAAGCAAACAAACAAGAAAAAATATATTATAGAAGATATGAAAATCTTAAATTATCATTTGATGTTAAAGACGATTACAACTTTTCTATATCAAAAGCTAAAGTAAATGGTAAAGAATATAGTTTAATAAAAGACGGAGATACATATACGATAGATGGATATATAGAAAAATATGATACATATGGGGTTAAAACTATAACATTAGAAGAAATAATATTGGAAAATAATGAAGAAGTAGAAGTAAATAAGGAATTTAAAATTGAAATTCTAAAGAAATCTCCATCATTTTCTGATGTTGAGTTAGTGACTAACGAAGATGGAACAGTAACAGTAACATTTAGTATCAACGATAATGAAAAAGTAATGAAAAGAGATAATCAAGGCAATTTAGTGGATGCTTATGTTAGCCTTGGAGCGCGATACGAAAAAATAACAAGTGTAGGAAAAAATTCAATAACATTTAAAAATGTTCCTAAAAATAGGGGAATAATTTTAGGAATTTATAGTGATTACGACTATGATACCAATGAATTAAACCCTGGAGATAATGAAGGAACAATAAAAGAAAATACATTTCAGTCAACTTGTCTTTATAGACTTGTAGTATTTGCTCAAGAATTTGATTTATCGCTTAATATAAGTGATTTAAAGATTACAAATGTATATGATGTTGCAGGCAAATATTTTAGAAAAAATGAAAACTTAAGATTAAAATTCAAAGTTGACACAAATACAAAACAAGCTGTAACTAAAGCAATTGTAAGTGGAACAACTTACGATGTTAAAAAATTCAATGATGATGGATATTATTTTATAGATATTGGATCATATAAGGATCATGGAAAACAAAGTCTTAATGTTCAAGAAATATTCTTAGAAAATGGAGATGTAGTAAACATAGATGATGAGAATATCCAATTTGAAATTTTAAAATCTAGACCAACATATTCAAACTTGAAACTTACAAAAAGGACACATATAAGTGAAGAAGGTAAAACTACTTATGATATCATAGTAAGATTTAAAATTGCTGATGTAGATAATACATTTACATATAATGAAAATGGTACACTAGTAAATGCTAATGTAACAATGTTAGGCCATACAAGAAATTTCGATTATGATAAATCTAAAGATATAGATGGTAAGGGAGTTCCAGTAGAATTAGTATTTGAAAATTTACAAATTTCTAATTCATTTATGCTTAATATGTATGGAGCATTTACCTTAGATGAAGATGGTACACCTGAAAATACTTATGCAGGTGGAACAATAACAAGAAATGTATTCTTTATTAGTATGTTGGAAGAAGAGGGAGAATAATCCTTCTTTTTTCAATAAATATATTAATATTGTTCAATTATTAAAATTTGTGATATAATATATTTGAGTAATTAAGAAAGAGGGAGTAATATGTCAAAAGAAAAGAAAAAAACAATTATAATAACAGTGTTAGTAGCTGTTATAGCCATAGTTTTGGCAACCGTATTCATAATAGATACATTAAAACAAAACGGAACAATTGTATCTGATGAAGTTAAAGAAATAATGGATGATTTTGATGAATATTATAATTCGAAATCTAGAACTATTATTTACTATGCTAGTAGTGAGTGTGGTTATTGTGAATTACAAACACCAGTACTTGAAAATATTGCAGAGGATTATGATTTAGATTATCTATATATAGATAAACTTAAATTACCTTCTAAGCAAAAAAAAGAAATAATTAAACAATTAGATATAGAAGATGGTACACCAACAACAGTTATTGTAGAAAATGGAGAGGTAATAGATTCATTAGTTGGATACCATTCAGGTCAAGATTTCGTAGAATTTTTAAAGAATACTGAAATATTAGATGAAGATGCTGAATATTCTGCAGAATCAGGTATAACATTTATTGAATATGATGAATATGAAAAATTGATAAATAGTAATTCAACTAACATAATAACTATTGGACAAACTACATGTTCACATTGTATAGCAATCAAGCCAACATTAAGTTCAGTAGCTAAGGATTATTCAATAAAAATTAATTACATAAATATTGATGTTCTTGATGAAGAAAATTATAAATCATTTAACGAAAGTTTAAATAAGATTGAATATAATGATCCAGAATTTGTTGAAAATGGACAATTTGGTACACCATTAATACTTATAGTTAAGAATGGTAAGGTTATAGATTATATTTCTGGTGAAAGAACTTATTCACAATTAGTAAGAGAATTTAGAAAACAAGGATTAATTTCTGAATAATAACTTTAGGAGGAGTATATGAAAAGTGTATATGAAAATTTAAAAGAATTTAAGAAAAACTTCCCTTCTACTATAGCATGGAGAATAAAAAAACATGCACAGGTTATAGAGAAACATTTAAATCCTGGTGAGGAAGTAAAATTCGGTTTTGTCGCTCAAAAAGGATATTCATCAATAGATATTTTCAGTACGTTTGCTGTAGTTCTAACTGATAGAAGAATTCTCTTGGCCCAAAAGAAATTAATATTCGGATACACTTTTTTAGCCATAACACCTGATATGTTTAACGATTTAACAGTTAAAGCAGGTATAATATGGGGATCTGTACACATAGATACAGTTAAAGAAACTGTTGTATTATCTAATATAGCAAAAAATGCGTTAGATGATATAGAAACACAGATAACTGAGTACATGATGAACGAAAAGAAAAAATATGTAAATACTCAAGATAGATAAAATCTATCTTTTGTTGTATGGTGATGTTATGAAAGAAAAAAATAAATTAATTGCGTTAATAATAATTTTATTGATACTTATATATATATTAGGCAAATTAATTAAAGTAAATAGTATAAAATATACTATAACTAGTGAAAACACTAAATTTAATATAAGTGAAATCCATAACGATGATACTATTTATTTTGAAATAACAAATGGTAAATTTATTTATCCAATAAGCATATTTGATTCAATTAAAGAAAAAAGATTAATTAATAAAATATATTCATATAAAGATAAAGAGTACAGTTGTATTTTACCTATAATAAATAATGATATATATACAGACATTATGTGTATTAAAGATAATACTATATATAATTATCAAAGTATAAAGGGAAATGATAAAAAATTAGATGACTATGTAAGTACATTAAGTATGTATAAAACATATGAAACAAATGATGATTATAAAACTTATAACAATGTTATAAAAGTTTATAACAACATAGATAAAATTATATCAATTACAACTTATAAAGGTATTTTTATAAATGATAAAGAAATACAATTATTTAATGATGATATATATAGCAATGAACTAAATAGTTATATAGATAAGTACTATATAACAGCTGATTATAATAGTAAATATGAATTTAGTGATTTTTATGTAGTTAACTTAGAAAATGAAAACATATCTAAAATAAATTCTAAACAAAATATCTCATTTGATTCATATATACAAGGTATAGTTGATAATAAAGTATATTTATATGATACAGATAATGAAATTCAATATGAAATAGATATAGAAAATAATCAAATTAATATAGTTTCAAATGATGAATATATAAAGTATTATAGAAATAACAAATGGGAAAAATTAAGTATAAATAAGTTAAAAAATAAGGAAATATATTTTGAATTTAGTGACTATAGTAATAAGTTTCCAGATTATGATTACAAATATGAAAATGATTACTACTACTATTTAATTAAAAATGAAAAACAGGTAAGTAATAGATTATATAGATTAAATAAAAATAATTTAGATATAATTGAATATTTATTTGATCTACCAACAGATAATATAAAGTTAAAAGATAATTATATATATTACATATATAAAGATTCTTTATATTACTATAGTGATAAGACTAATATAGTTAAAGTATTAAGTGATACTGAATTAAATTTTAATGATAAAATAAAATACTATATATATTAAAATATAATAATTAGTGACTTAATTATATAATTATGATAAAATTAGTATGTAAATATAAATAGAAGGGAATCAATATTTATATATTGATTATGAAGAGATATGAAGACAATATTAACAGGTGATAGACCTACAGGAAGATTACATCTAGGCCACTATTTTGGCTCATTAGAAAATAGAGTAAAGATGCAATATGACTATGACACATATATTTTAATTGCTGATGTTCAAGCACTAACAGATAATTTTAATAATCCAGAAAAAGTAAGACAAAATGTAAAAGAATTGGCGTTAGATTATTTAGCAGCAGGTATAGATCCAAAACAGGCACATATATATATACAATCATTGATACCTGAAGTTGCAGAATTAACTGTGTATTTTTCTAATTTAGTTACAGTACCAAGATTATATCGTAATCCTACAACTAAATATGAAATTCAACAAAAACAAGCGGTATTTGGTAAAGAAGGTGAAGGTATAACTTATGGATTTTTAGGTTATCCAGTAAGCCAAACTGCAGATATAGCATGTGTAAATAGTAATATAGTTCCAGTTGGAGATGATCAGTTACCACATATAGAACAAGCAAGAGAGATACTTAGAAAGTTTAATAGTATATATGGTGAAACATTCAATATACCAGAGCCATGTTTAAGTTCAACACCACGAATAAAAGGCTTAGATGGAAATGAAAAGATGAGTAAATCATTAAATAATTGTATATATTTATCTGATGATGAAGAAACTATAAGTAAAAAAGTTATGTCAGCTGTAACTGATCCAAACAAAATTAGAAAAGATGATCCAGCTAATCCAGATGTATGCATGGTTTATTATTACCATAAACTTATAAGAAATCCAAACATCTCTACAGTATGTAGTGAGTGTAAAAATGGTGAAAGAGGTTGCGTATACTGTAAAAGAGAATTAGTAAGAGCTTTAATGGAATTTTTAAGACCAATACAGGAAAGAAGAAAATATTATGAAGATAAACCAGAATTAGTTGAAGAAATATTAAAAGAAGGTACTGAAGCAACTAAGAAGAAAGCTGAAGAAGTCATGAAACGTGTAAGAGAAAACATGAAATTAGATTATTTTGAATAATAAGTAAAAAAATTAGTAAAATAGGAATAAAAAGTTAATAAAATAATATATTTTTATTGACTTTTTTAATAATTTTTAGTATTATTTTAGTTGGTACATTTAATCCCACATTTAGTGAGTCCTGGGAAAACTTACTATATGTATTGGAGAAAGGAAATAGATATGAAGAATTCATTCATGCAAAAAAAAGAAACAGTAGAACGTAATTGGTACGTAATAGATGCTGAAGGTGTTAGTTTAGGACGCCTAGCAACTAGAGTAGCCGATGTTTTACGTGGTAAGCATAAACCTACTTATACACCACATATTGATTGTGGAGATTATGTAATAGTAGTTAATGCTTCAAAAGTTAATCTAACAGGAAATAAATTGAATGATAAAGTTTATTATAACCATTCAGGATATACTGGAGGATTAAGAGAAAGAACTGCTAAAGAAATGAGAGAAAATTATCCAGTTGAGATGATTGAAAGAGCTGTTAAAGGTATGATACCTCATACTAGATTAGGACGCCAAGTAATTAAAAAATTATTTGTATACGAGGGTAGTGAACATCCTCATATGGCACAAAAGCCAGTAGAAATGAAAGTTAAATAGGAGGTTTTAAATGGCAAAAGTATTTATAGGAACAGGAAGAAGAAAAACTTCAGTAGCTCAAGTTAAAATGACTGCAGGTACTGGAAAAATCACTGTTAATGGTGTAGATGTTAATGAATTTATGCCATATGCTACAAATGTAATGGATTTAAAACAACCTTTAGTAGCTACTAATAATGAAAATACATTTGATATAGAAGTTAAAGTTACTGGTGGAGGAGCTAGTGGTCAAACAGGAGCAATCCGTTTAGGTATAACTAGAGCTTTACTTGAATATGATAAAGCAAACGAATCTAATGAAGATAGCTATAGAAAAATATTAAAGAAAGCAGGATTCGTTACTCGTGATTCTAGAGTTAAAGAACGTAAAAAACCAGGTCTTAAAGCAGCCCGTCGTGCGCCTCAGTTCTCAAAGCGTTAACAAAAGTTTTTTCAAAGTCCATATTGGACTTTTTTCTTTTCTACATATTGATAATATATAAATTCATATAATTAAATATGAAAGATATAGAATTTTTAAAATATTCATTAATTATACATAGAGGAAAATATAATAGTAAATTGGTTGAAAATACATTACCATCATTTGTAAAATGTATGGATAAGAATTATATGATAGAATTAGATATACATATGCTTAATGATGGAAATATAGTAGTATATCATGATTATAATCTTTTAAGACTATGTGGTGTAAATAAAATTATTGAATCACAAAATATTAAAGATTTAAAAACTATAAAAATTAAAAATAAATACTCTATTCCAACTTTAAGTCAAGTTATAAACATAATAGATGGTAAAGTCCCTTTACTTATAGAAATTAAAGATTTAGATAGCAATAGTAAATTTGAGGAAGAAATAGTAAAAATATTAGATAATTATAAAGGTAAGTTTGCTATACAAAGTATGAATCCATTTGTAATAGATTGGTTTTATAAATATAGAAAAGAATATACTATAGGAATTATAGTATTTAATGAATTAAATTTAAAACTATTAAAAAAGTATTTAAGAAAAGTTGATTTCATATCTATAAATAAAAAATATCTTCCATTAGATATAAAAAAATTTACAATAGGTTGGACTATAAAAGATAGTAAACAGTACACCAAATATAAAAAATTATGTGATAATTTAATATGTGAAAATATTTTATAATGTGATATACTATAATAGAACTCGGGTGATTAAATGAGAAGAATAAGTAATGAATGGAAAGATTATGAATGTATAGATGCAGGTAATGGTGAAAAATTAGAACGTTGGGGTAAAATTTATCTTAGAAGACCTGATCCGCAAGCTATATGGAATGTTGAGTATAATGATAAATGGAATAAAGTAGATGGACACTATTTTAGAAGCAATAAAGGTGGTGGAGAATGGAAGTTTTATTCAAAATTACCAGAATATTGGGTAGTAAGTTATAAACATCTAAAATTTAAAGTAAGCCCAACTAATTTTAAACATACTGGTCTTTTTCCAGAACAAGCAACTAATTGGGATTTTATGATGGATATGATAAAAAATAGTAATAGAAAAATAAAAGTATTAAATTTGTTTTCATATACGGGTGCTGCAACAATGGCATGTTCAAGTGCTGGTGCAGATGTAGTACAGGTCGATGCTTCAAAAGGTATGACTGAATGGGCAAAAGAGAATATGAAATTATGTGGTCTTGAAAATAATTCAATAAGATTCATTGTAGATGACTGCCTAAAGTTTGTTGAAAGAGAATATAGGAGAGGAAACAAGTATGATGCTATAGTCATGGATCCTCCAAGTTATGGTAGAGGGCCTAATAATGAAGTTTGGAAATTTGAAAAATCTATTTATGAACTTATAAATGCCTGTATAAAAATATTAAGTGATAAACCATTATTTTTCTTAATTAATTCATATACAACAGGTATTTCTAGTATAGTTTTAGAAAATATATTAAAAACTACACTATTGCCACTATATCCTAATGGAAAAATAGATACTGGAGAAATAGGTATAAATATAACAAGAGATAATTTAATACTTCCTTGTGGAATATATGGAAGGTATATTGGTAATGATTAATATAATATATGAAGATAATCATCTGCTTGTAGTAGAAAAACCAATAAATATACCTGTACAAGGAGATAAAAGCAATGATGTAGATTTTTTAACGATGCTTAAAGACTATATAAAAAAAAGAGATAAAAAACCAGGTAATGTATACCTTGGATTAGTTCATAGGTTAGATAGGCCTGTAGGTGGAATAATGGTATTTGCTAAAACTAGCAAGTGTGCATCAAGATTAAGTGAACAAATTAGAACTAATATGATGAAAAAAACATATTATGCTGTTTTAGAAAATAAAGTAAATAATAAAGGTACATTAAAAGATAAGTTGTTAAAAGATACAAAAAAGAATATAGTTAAGGTAGACGAAAATGGTAAAGATGCTATATTGAATTATGAACTAATTGACTATAAAAATAACTTATCTTTAGTTAAAATAGATTTAGTTACAGGTAGATCACATCAGATAAGAGTACAATTTTCTTCTAGGAATTTTCCTTTATATGGAGATCAGAAATATAATAAGAATAGTAAACCGGGTGAACAAATCGCACTTTTTTCAAATTCCATTACTTTTAACCATCCAATAACCAAGGAAAGATTAACTTTTAAAATAGATTTACCAAATAGATATCCTTGGAATATATTTTAAAAGATTATATATATTTATGCATAAAAAAAGTATATTAAATTTAGTATGCAAATATTTTTAAGAAGTAAACAAATTTGTAGTAAAACGCAGGAGGCAGTATGAAAAATAGATCAGAAAGAAATATATTGTTAGCTTTCATATTAAATATAACTTTTTCTATCTTCGAATTTATAGGAGGTGCTATAACAAATAGTGTAGCTATTGCATCAGATTCTATTCATGATATGGGAGATGCTATAAGTATAGGTATATCCTATTTTTTAGAAAAAATTAGTAAAAAGAAGCCAGATAATAAATATACTTATGGTTATATAAGATATTCTGTAATAGGAAGTTTAATAACTACTACTATTTTGTTATTAGGTTCTTGCCTAGTTATATTTAGTTCAATATATAAAATAATTAATCCAACAGATATAGATTATAGTGGAATGATTATTCTTGCGGTAATTGGTGTAATTATAAACTTTCTTGCAACATATTTTACTAAAGATGGACATTCTTTAAACCAAAAATCAGTTAATTTACATATGTTAGAAGATGTATTAGGTTGGATAGTTGTTTTAATAGGCGCTATTATAATGAGATTTACTGATATAAAGCTAATAGACCCAATATTGTCTATTGCAGTATCAACATTTATATTAGTTCAAGCATTTAGAAATTTTAAATCTATAATAGATCTGTTTTTAGAAAAAATTCCAAAAGGAATATCTATAGATGAATTGAGAAGCCATATACTTAAAATAAAAGGAGTTAAAGGAGTACACCACATCCATATTTGGAGTATAGATGGATATAATAATTATGCTACTATGCACATAGTAAGTGATGGTAAATGTGATAATGTAAAAGAATTAGTTAAAGATGAACTAAAAGAGCATGGAATATGTCATACTACTATAGAGTTAGAGGGTACTCACGAGGTTTGTAGTGAAGAGAATTGTACTATGGATAATATAAATATAGAACCACACCATCACCATCACTAGTTTATTTTAATAGTTATTTAAGTTACATATTACTCAAATTGAGATGTAACAAATGAGAATCTATAAGTACTGAAGATACTTCGATTGAAAGTATCTTTTTAAATGTTTATAAAGATGATATAATGATTTCAGAAGGTGATATAATATGACTAATTTTTTAAATAATTATTATATTGAAAATTTTATTTATTCAGTTATAATGCTTTTACTTACATTTGGGGTAATTAAATCATTATCAAAGAACAATATTAAAATAAAAAATAAATTTAGTTATAAAAAAATAGATATAATATTTCTATTAAAGTACTTATTTTTATCATTTGCGATACGAATTTTATTTGAACAAATAGGAATAAAATTTAATTTCAATATTCATGGAAATGATTTTGATATAAATATTTTTACAATTTTAGTATATATATTAGTTATTTGTATTATCGCACCAATAACAGAAGAAATTGTTATAAGATTTGGACTCTTTGAATGGCTGAAAAAGTATTTTAATAATTTTATAACTATTATATTGGTTTCTTTAATATTTGTATTTCTTCATGGTTATAATTTTTATGTTTCTTTAATATTATTATGTTTGAGTTTAATATGGACATTTATCTATAGTAAAAAATCTAATTTGTTTTATCCAATTGTATTACATTTTTTTCACAATTTATATGCATTAACTGGTTGTTTTAATATAAATAATATTTTTTATATTATTTTTGGAATCATAAGTCTTTGCTTATATATTATTTTAATATTAATACAAAAAGAAGGAAGTTTAATTACTTCCCCAAAAAAAGATTAACAACAAATCTGTATACCTTGATAAATATAGTATATGAAGGACAACTAATTATTAATGATCCGCCATTTATACTTGCAAGTTCATCGTCTGTTAGATATAACATAATTTCACCTCCTCATATATATCATTCTACAAAACTTTCGAATTTCCTTTTAAATTTCTTAAATTTTCAAAAAAATTAAAATAATGTATAATATATTAAATTTGTAGAGGTAATTATGACCAGTGATGAGATAATTAATTTGATTAAAATAAAAAAGGGCAGTTATTATTGCCCACGATTAAATAAAATAAGATACACTTTATCTTGTCATGTTGATATCATCTAAAATACATCTACCATTCTATAATTTATTTTGATTTGCACTCTTTGATTAAGAATTTCAGTTAAAAATTGTTGTACCTGTTCTTGAGAAAAATATTTAATACCAACTGCACTTAAAGATGCTTCTAACTCATCTAATTGCCTAGTTAATGTTTCAAATTGTGCAGGGTCTATTGTACCCACTTTATTAATGACATCATATTTTTGCGTATTTTTATAAATAAACAAAATAATTTTGACTTAAAATGTAAAATTAATATACGATAATATAATATGAACATCATATTTATAAAATGATATTATATGTATTCCTTGCAAAAAAATAATTATTATGATACAATAGCGCCAACTTATTAAAGGAGTTGGTTTTATGCTTCATTTATTTGAGATAGTTCCATCTAGATTCTTTAGCATACTATCATCACCATCAAGAGATATTTATGCCAATATTTTATTTTATATTTATTACAAACTTGAAGAAAATAATAGTTATACATTGCTTAAAGAAGACTTTATAAATATAGTCGAAGAATATTTAAATAAATTCAGCAATCAAGATATTGTTATTGACAATGAATTTGAATTAAAAGGTTCTAGAGATAAATCTAATTATATTTTTAGAAACTTAAAACAGTGTGGATGGATTGATACTGAATATGGTAAGGATCAACAACAATATGTAAATTTGGAAGATTATGCAATTACCTTTTTAAATGTATTTTCAGAGTTTGAAGCTAATAATAATTTAGAACTTAGTAGTTATATATATAGAATGTATCAAGGGTTATATAAAATAGAATATGATAGAGCGTATTTAACAATTAAAGATACTATAAATCAATCTGAAAGTTTAATAAAAAGATTGAGTAGTTTGAATTCAAATGTAAAAAAATATATTAAGCGTATAACTAAATTGGATAAAGCTGAAAAAAAAGACCAATTACAAGAAATTTTGAATCAATTACTTGGGGAATATAAAGAAAAAATAATTGATAATGCCTACTATTATATGAAAGCAAACGATAATCCAAATAAATATAAATCTAAATTCATTCAAGCATGTAATCGTATTGAAAATGAGAATATATATAGTGATGCTATAGTTGAACAAATAATGAAAGAAGATAATATAAAAGAAAAAGATAGTGCTGAAGAAATTTTTTATGAATATATGTCAAAAATAAAGAGAAATTTTGATAGAATAATAGATATTGTAGACGAAATAGATAATAAAAATGCTAAATACATAAGTGTAGCTATTGAGAGAATAAAAATGCTTATGAATAATGATTCCAATCTAGAAGGACAGTTAATAGAAATATTAAAAAACTATATTTTATTAGGACAAGAAAATATAGAATTTTCTTTATACGATACTAAAAATATAGTTCCAAATTCATTATATTCTCCAAGAGTAGTTAATAAAGTAGAAGAAGTTGCTTTTAAAGAACCTCCAAAGCGAGATGAATCTTTAGAACAAGAACTTTTAAAGCAGTTATCCGTAAATGTTCAATTTGGTAAAAAGGCCATAACAAAATATATTAACAAAAAATTATCCATTAATGATAAATTAACAATACACGATTTTAATGTTGAAAATAAAGATGAATTTATAAAATTAATACTAGCCTTTGTTTATTCTATTGAAAGTATTTGTGATTATAAAGTAAAATGGGAAAATGACTACGATGTAATAGGTAAAGTAAGAGTACCAAAGTTTACTATTGAAAGAGGTGATAAAAGTGAATAATATTTTAGCCAAATTTAATGAGGAATATCAAAAATTAAGTGAAAAAGAAATAGAAAAATTTCAAGTTCTTGTAAATAAATTAATAAATTTCAATTATTTAACCGCAAATAAAGATGAAGATAAATCTGACTATTACTTTATAGTCTCACATTTTGATTGCTTTAGCTCATATTTTATTTTAGGTGGAAGGCATCTAGAACTATATAAATTGCAGAGAACTTTAGTATTATCTAGTGAATATTCTTTAAAATTATCACTAAACAAAATTAATAGTATTATATTACTAATTTTAAGATTATTATATCATCAAAAAATACACGATATATCATTAGAAAATAAAGTTATAATATCTATAGGCGATATTCAAGAAAAGTGTGAGCAGTTATTAATTTCATCTAGTGAAAGATTTAAAATTACAGAACTTACAGAAAGTTTAAGGGTATTTAAAAAGTATAATATAATAAATTTTAAAGGAAATGATTTTCAAAAAGATGATACATTAATTGAAATATATCCAACAATTCAATATGCAGTAGGAATAAACGATATAAATGATATTATAGAAAAAATCAAAACTTATAAAGAAAAGAGTGAAGAGAATGAAGAAATTGACGAAGATAAAATTAATTAATTGGTATACATTTCAAAATGAAACAATCGAGATAAAAGGCAATTCCTTAGTAACAGGAATAAACGGTAGTGGGAAGTCAACTTTACTTGATGCAATTCAATATATATTAACAGGTGGTAAGCCAAAATTTAATAAAGCAGCAGGGGATGGGAGCAAAAGAACATTAGAAACATATGTAAAAGGAAAACTTGGTTTAAATAATAAGGAATATTTAAGATCTGGAGATGTTACTGCATATATAGCTCTTGAATTTTATGATGAACTTAACAAAAGTTTTGATGTAGTAGGAGCTGTTATTGAATTTGTAAAAACAAATTCAAGATTCAATAGAAGTTTTTTTAAAATATCTAATAGTATCATAGATGATTCAATATTTATTCAAAGTAATGCTCCCAAAACAATTAATAAGTTTAAGCAAAATAGTGAAATAAAATTTTTCGATACAATTTCAGAAATACAATCTATGTTATCATCAACTTTAGGAATATATCATGAAAAATATTCAGAGCTATTAACTAAAGCACTCGCATTTAAACCTATTGAAGATGTTAATGAATTTGTAAATACTTTTTTATTAACTGAAGATAATGTTTCTCTCGAAAATTTACAAAGCAATGTTGAACATTTTAGACAATTGCAAGATATAATAGAAAAAGAAGAAGAAAAAATTGTGAAGCTAGAACAGATAGAGAGTTCATATAAAGATTATGATGAAAAGATAAATGAAATAAATAAAAATCAAATTTTATTAGATAAAATAAATTTATTAAAAGTTATTAATGAAATAAAAAATAGTGAAAGTCAGATAAATAAATTAAAAAGTGATGTTGAATTAATTAATCAAACAATTAATAATTTAGATGAGCGTAGGGATGAAATTAAAGATAAAATTTTAGAATATAATATAAGTTTAAAGGATAATAACGAATATAATTTATATGAAAATTGGAAAAATACGCAAGAAAAATTATCAACGGAAATAAAAACTTTAAAAAATAAAGTGGATAATTTTAATAATACATTAATTAAAGAAAAAGAAATGCTTGATAGTTTTGCATGGTCTAAAGATTTAGGTAAAATAGATGTTAATAGTAATATCGCTAATATAAATGAAATATTAAATAAGTGTGTGTTAAAATTAAATGATGAAAAAACAGATTTATGTAATAAACAGGCTACTAATTGTAGAAATATAAAAATTTTAGAAAAAAAATTAAAAGATATAAAAGATAAACTATCTTTATTATCTCAAAAAAAACTTCCTTATTTTAATAAAAGTGTTACTGTATTACAAGAAATAATAAAAAAATCATTAAAAGAGAAATACGGTAAAAATATTGAAATAAGACCTCTTTGTGAGTATATTGATATAACAGAAGAAAAGTGGCGAAATTCAATTGAAGGATATTTAAATACTCAGCGATTTGATTTAATTATTGATCCAAAATATTTTGATGAAGCACTTAGAATATATGAGCAGGAAAAACAACAAAATGAAATATATGGTGTAGGGCTAGTTAATACTGGTAAACTTGAAGAAGTTAATGTCAAAGAAAATAGCTTAGCTTCATACATTACATCTGACAATATTTATGCTCTTAGATATGCAAAATATTTATTAAATCGTGTAATTTGCTGTGAAAGTGTTGATGATTTAAAAAATTATCCACAAGCGATAACTGCAACTTGTATGTTATACAAAAATTATACTGCTAGACAAATTAATCCAGACACATACAATTATTACTATATAGGACAAAAAGCATTAGAACAACAATTAATCAAATACGAAGAAGAAAGGGCTAATTGTGAGTTTAATTATAATGAGACTATTGCGATTAATAATGTAATAAATAAACATTTAACTAAAATAGATAGCTCTGCATTAGATAATTTAATTAAAATGTTACCAAGTATTCAGGATTATAATTCTAAAAAATTAGAATATCAAAAGAATGAAGAATATGTATCATCTTTAAAAGTTTCTGGATTTATAAGCAATGCTATGGAGCAAAAAAAAGACTTAGAAATCGAATTAGAAAAAATAAATAACGAGCGTAAAAACGCAGATAATCAAAAAATAGATATAATAAGTAATATAAAAAATATTGAAAATAAATTAAATGACTTATTAGAAGAAAAAAACAAATTAAATGAAGTAGATAATAAATTTGACTCAAGCTTTAAAGATTTAAATGGCATTAAAGAAGCTGATGTATTAAAACATATTAAGCAAATTGAAGAACAACGTAGAATAATACAAAATAAAATTTTAATGCTTGAAGGAGAATATAATAATAAATTCCAATTTGATCAAATACCTTCTATTGATAATGTTAATTATTATTTACAAGAATTGTATAATATACGAGAAACAGATATGAAAAAACATAAATCAAATAGTTTGGAATTTCAAGAAAAATGTCAGATTAGTTTTAGAGAAGATTTTATAAGCAAATTAAAAAATAAAATTATGGATGCGCAAGATCAGTTAAAACATTTGAATAGGTCTTTAAAAGATAAAACTTTTGGTAGAGACACTTACGAATTTGTTTGTACTTGTAGTGAAGATTTGGAATTAGCAAAATATTATAAAATTATAATGAGTGGTGATAATTATCAAATAAATTCATTATTTGAGTCAAATCTAAATTTAGAAGACAAAGATACTATGGATGAACTTTTTAATAAAATTACTTCATCTAATACAAAAGAAAATGCGTTAAAGACAATAAATGAATATACTGATTATCGCAAATATATGTCTTATGATATTAAAATTACAAATGAAAATGGTGATGTTTATTATTTTTCCAAAGTTTCAAAGGAAAAAAGTGGTGGAGAAAAGCAAACACCATTCTATGTAATTATAGCTGCTTGTTTTGAACAATTGTTAAAGTCAGCCAAAAAGGGAAGCTCTGTAGGATGCTTTGTAATGTTTGATGAAGCATTTAATACAATGGATGAATCAAGAATTGAGGCTATGATGGAATTTTATAATAATCTACATATACAATTAATGATTGTTGTACCACCACAAAGAATTACTACTATTTTTCCATATGTAAATACTAGCTTACTTGTTATGAAACAACATGATGATTCATATGTTAAATCTATAACAAAGGAAGAAATAGAATTATATGAGTAATAAATACGAAGAATATATTTTAAAAAAATTATTAGATAAATATAATAAAAGCATACTATCTAAAAGAGAAAGCAGTAGAAATATAAAAATATCTATGCCATTTGATTCAAAAAATATGAGAGATTATGTGTCAAGTGATAGTTATTTATATATTGATGCAATAAATGAAGCTATTGATAACTTAGTTAACAAAAATTTTATTAGTGTGGAAAAAGATAAGTATTATAATTACATAGAAAAGGTAACTTTAAACATAGAAAATTTGAAGAATATATATAAATATTTGAATTTAGATTCTTTTGAAGACGAAATGTCTAAAATAAATTCTGTGATAAGTGAGTATTATGGCAAATGTGAGTTAGTTAATTGGTTTTGTAATTGGGTTACAGAAATGTGCAATTCACATCATTCTACAAAAAAATATTTTTCAACTGTTGAAGAGTTAAGAGAGATTCTATTTATATTATACAAGGTAGAAAACCAAAA
>CANRAQ010000014.1 GCA_947628725.1 uncultured Bacilli bacterium
ATCACAAAGCCTTATAAATACTGGGCAAAATGATGTTTTTTTATTATTTCAACTGTCAAACTCGGGTTATATCACAAAAAAAACTACTAAACAAGAGCAGTTTTTATTTCTATTACATTTTTAGCTTGTAAACCTTTATCAGTTCTGACTAAATCAAATTTTACATATTGTCCCTCAACTAAAGTTTTATAACCTTCTGATAGAATAGCTGAATAATGAACAAAAATATCTTCTACGTCGTTGTATTCAATAAATCCAAATCCTTTTTCATTATTGAACCACTTTACTTTTCCAGTTATCATCTCATATCTCCCTTCTAGTATTCTCGTACAAACCTAGTATATCATAAAACTTAACTCCTAATTATGTTTTTTATACATCAAAATTCGACATAATTTTCAGCTGATCTACCTTACTGAGAAAAACATTATAATATTATCACAAATCACTATTATGATAAATATATTGTGCATGAAATATTGTATTAAATGTTTGAAATATTTAAAAGTGCAAAACGATAAAACACAAATTATTTTATTAAACTTATAAAATGACAATTTGAACGAAAATTATTTCTTTATTAAAAATTAAGTATTATAATTAATTTGCTAAAGGTAGGAGATGTAGTACGAAAAAATTTATTATAGGTAGATGTATGAATTATATCGAAAAAAATACCAATTATAGTAAAACCCAATTAGCAGAGATAAAATATGGAATAGAAGGTATATATTTAACAATATCTAAATGTATAGTTATATTTATAATTGCATTATTATTAGGTATATTTAAAGAAATGATTATATTTATATTGATTTATAATATTCTAAGAATGCCTTCATTTGGATTACATGCTACTAAAAGTTGGATATGCTTATTATCATCTAGTATCTTATTTATAGGCATACCTCATTTATGTATTATTTTAAACATACCTATTATAGTTAAGGTTATCATATGCATTTTAGGTATATGTTTAATGTTTAAAAATAGTCCAGCTGATACTAAAAAAAGACCTATAGTAAGTAAAAAAAGAAGAAAAATATATAAAACAATTTCTACATTGTTAACTATATTATTTAGTTTTATAGCAATATTTGTAAGTAATAATTTTATATCTAACTGCTTTGTATTTGCAATTGTACTACAAAATTTAATGATTTCACCTGTAGTATATAAAATATTTAACTTACCTTATAATAATTACATTACTTTTTTAAAAGAACATCCAGATTTTTCAAATTAATTTGGTTTAGGCTCTATAGAGTTTAAATATAAAAGAATAGAAGGAGGTATGTTATGTTCGCTAAATTATTAGCTGCTCTAGGATTAGGAGCTGCAAATACTGGAAGTCAAGCATGTGTTCTTATGATCTTTGATGAATCAGAATGTCCAGAATCTTTAATTAAATAATTTAATATTTTAAAAACGCATCTTTATTTGATGCGTTTTTTGTATTTTACAATTAATATTTGACTAAATATATTTTTGCTTATTTCTGTTTTATGTTTAAACATTGAATTATCATCAATTATTTTCTTGACTAATGAAAGCCCATATCCATGTCCTTCACCCTTTGTTGTATAACCCTCATCATTTATCTTAGTTATGTCTATATTACCTCTATAGTTATTTGAAACTTTAATACAAATCGTATTATCTTCAACATATAAATCTATATCAATATTCTTTTTCCTTAAACCCTTGACTGCTTCAATAGCATTATCTATAAATACACCTATTATCTTACATATATCAATTACAGTATCAGTATCAAGTTCTAAAAGATCAACTGCCCTTAATTTTCTATCTATATTTAATATATAATCAATTTTATTTTCTTTAATTTTTAATATTTCAGAATATATTGTAGCCCTTAAACCTCCTGATGGTATAGCACTAACCTTGAATAACAACTTTTCATCATCCATATATTTATCTTCTATTATTGAATCTATATATTTTGGTATATCCTTATCTTTATTTATTATCATAGCCCTTACTGTCAATAATAGATTTTTATTTTCATGATTAGCTATTCTATACTTTGTCATCATATTCTCATAATCATTTAAACTTTTAATAGCTACATTATATTTATCTGATACTTTATTATATTTGTTTTGAGTTTTAAAAGAATAAAATATTATAATTAATACTAATAATATTAAAATAACATTAAATATTAAGAAAAATTGAAGTTTTACCTTATAATATGCATTAGCTAATATTATATTTAGTATTAACATACCTATCACACAAAAAACACATAATTGTGAAGTTTTTATTCTATCTGTAGCCTTAAGCAATAAATTATATAATTTTTTAGTAATTCTAAATTTTAAAAATATTATTAATAGCATTGCAACCACAATATTGGTTGCAAAATTACCCAAAATTGTATTAATTGTTTTATTTGCCTCATTACCAAATATTAGTAGCAAAATTAATGCATATAAAAATTCTGATATAAATATTATTATCTGGGTAAATACTGGTGTGACTATAGTTTTATTAAGTTTTTCTTTAAACAAATATTTAAAAGAAAAAATCAATATTACAGTCATTATAGTTACTCTAATAAATTTATTTACAGTGAAAAAATTTATTAAGGATGTAGATAACATTATTACTAAAGTTATATACAATTTATAATTTTTAAAATTAATTTTTTGATTTAATAATTTATACCATGAATATAAAACCGCTATCATTAATATTAATGGGTATAGAATAATTATAAATTTATCCACCTAACACACTACCTTCCTATATTTATCAGAAAGTAAATCTATTGTTTCTCCATTATCGAATTCAATTAATTTATTCTTTTTATCAATTTTTACTTTTCTATCTGAATTTATATAGCAAGCCCTATGAGTTTGAATAAATCTATTATCTAACATATTTATTACATTAACTAAAGAAATATTTACTTTAAATTCTGAATAATCAGTTTTAATAATTGTTTTTCTTTCAAAACTATCTTTAGTTATATATAATATGTCATTTATATTTATTGTATATAGTACATTTCTATCATTAAATCTTATGGTGTTCTTTTGATTTAATAGATCTAATGCTTTCTCTAATGATTTTTCTAATCTATTTTCACAATCATCAAATTTATTTATGAATGATAAGAACATTAAATCATTTTTAAGTACGATATTTCCTAATTCTTCATGGGCGGTTAAAAATATTATTACACTATCAACATCTTTATTCCTTATTTCTCGTGCAACATCTATACCAGATCTTGTTGGTGTTTCAATATCTAATAAGTATATTTTAAAAGGTAATTTACTATTAACTGCGTTATAAAAGTCCTTATTATAATCTGAAAACGTGTGAATAATGCATTCTTTCTTCATCTTGTTCATAAAATTATTAACAACTTGAGAAATTTTATTCCTATCTTTTTCATTATCATCGCATATCAATACATTTAACATACATACACCCCATTATCTATACTACTACCATATAAATAATACCACAAAACTTGTTTATTTTCAAGGGTTTATGCCAATCTAGACTATTTGTATAACTTTCGCTTTTTAAAAAAAGAAGATACTATTTTGTATCTCCTTCAACTAATTCTAAAATAACCATTAGAGCATCATCTCCACGACGTTCAGTAAGTTTTAAAATTCTTGTATATCCTCCATTACGTTTAGAATAACGAGGAGCTAAATCATCAAAAACTTTTTTAACTGCTACTGTATCATTGTGTAAAAATGCCAAAGCTTTTCTTCTTGCTACTAATGAACCATCTTTACCATAAGAAATCATCTTATCAACAAATTTACGAACTTCTTTAGCGCGAGTTTCTGTTGTTTCAATTCTTTCATTCATGATAACATCTTTAGTTAAATTAGCAAGCATACTTCTTCTATGTTTATTTGTACGTCCTAATTTTCTATAAGCCATAATTCCCTCCTACTTTTTAATCGTCTTCGCGGAATCTAAGTCCCATGTCTTTAATTTTATCAATTACTTCTTTTAAAGACTTTTTACCTAAGTTACGAATTTTCATCATTTCAACTTCTGATTTAGATGTTAAATCACCAAGTGTGTTAACTCCAGCTCTTTTTAAGCAATTATAAGCTCTTACAGAGAAATCTAAATCATCTATTGATGTTTCTAATTTTTTAAGTTTGCTATCTTCTTGTTTAGCGTTCATTATTCCTGTAACATCAGCTATTTCACTTAAATTAGTAACAATATTTAAATGTTCAATCATAATTTTTGCAGCAAGAGCCATAGCTTCCTCTGGTCTAATTGATCCATTAGTAAATACTTCCATGATTAATTTATCATAGCTAGCATCTTGACCAACACGAGCATTATCAATTTCATAACTGATTCTGTCAATTGGTGAATATAATGCATCAATTGGAATGAATCCTATTTTTTGATTTTCAATATATTTTTTATTTTCTGTTGATGGTACATAACCACGACCATTTGCAATCATTAATTCCATATCAAGTTTTCCACCCTTTGCAATTGTGGCAATAACTTGATCTTTGTTAACAATTTCAACATCTGAATTTATTTCAATATCTCCAGCAGTTACAACGCCTTCCTTATCACTATATAATTTTAATATTTGAACTTCATCTGTATTATTTTTAACTACTACATTTTTTAAATTTAATACTATTGTTGTAACATCTTCAACTATTCCTTCCATTGTTTGGAATTCATGCATCACTCCGTCAATTTTAACAGCTACTATAGCACTTCCAGGCATGCTAGATAGCATAACTCTTCTAAGTGCATTACCTAAAGTTGTACCAAAACCTCTTTCTAAAGGTTCTAATTCAAATTTTCCATAATTTTTATCTTCGATATATTCAGTTATTTTATATATTGGTTTTTCAAAATTTAACATAATTTTCACTCCTCTCTTATCCACGTGGGCGTTTTGGTGGACGACATCCATTGTGTGGTATAGGTGTAACATCAGATATAGATGTAATTTCTAAACCTGCTGTTTGAAGTGAACGGATTGCTGTTTCTTTACCTGCTCCTAAACCTTTACAATTTACCTCAACTTTTCTCATTCCCATATCGTAAGCGGCTTTACCTGCTGCTTCAGCACTCATTCCAGCTGCGAATGGAGTTGACTTTTTACTTCCTTTAAAACCTAAAGTTCCAGCAGAAGCCCAACTTATTGCATTACCATCATTATCAGTAATTGTAACAATAGTATTATTAAATGTTGAGTGAATGTAAGCTTTACCTTCTGGTATATTTTTCTTAACTTTTCTTTTTCTTGATTTATAAGCCATAATTTATCCTCCTTTAATCACAACTATTTTTTCTTATTAGCAACTACTTTACCTTTACCTTTACGAGTACGAGCATTTCTATTTGTTCTTTGACCTCTTACAGGTAAACCTTTTTTGTGACGAGTTCCTTGATATGAATTGATTTCCATTTTAGTTTTAATATTCATATTAACTTCACGACGAAGATCTCCTTCAGTAGTGTATTTATTAACTTCATCACGAATTGCATTTAATTCATCATTTGTAAGTTCTCCAGCTCTTTTATTTGGATCAACTTTAGCGTCTTTTAAAATTGTATTTGAAAGACTTCTACCAATTCCATATACATAAGTAAGTGAAATTTCAATTCTTTTATTATTAGGTATATCTACACCTTTAATACGTGCCACTTTAACACCTCCTATTAACCTTGTCTTTGTTTGTGTTTAGGGTTTTCGCAAATTACCATTACTTTTCCCTTACGTTTAATAACTTTACATTTTTCACATATTGGTTTTACTGATGGTTTAACTTTCATCTTTCTTACCTCCTATTTTCTGTAGGTTATACGACCACGTGTTAAATCGTATGTTGATAACTCAACCATTACTGTATCACCAGCTAAAATTCGAATCATGTTCATTCGCATTTTACCCGAAACGTGTGCCGTAATTACATGTTTGTTTGCTAGTTCTACTTTAAATACATAGCCTGGCAAAACTTCTAATACTTTACCTTCCATTTCAATAACATCATCTTTTGCCATATTATCACCTCTTTGTTAATATTTCATATCCGTCCGCAGTAATTAGCACTGTATGTTCAAAATGAGCAGAAGGTTCATCATCGGCAGTAACAACTGTCCAATCATCATCTAATAAATATATATCTGCAGTTCCAAAATTTAACATTGGTTCAACTGCAATGACCATTCCCTCTTTTAGAATAGGTCCAGTATTCTTTTTTCCATAGTTTGGAACATCTGGATCTTCATGTAAGTTATTTCCTACACCGTGACCAACTAGTTCCTTAACTACACCCAAATTATGTGATTCAGCATATTGCTGAACTGCATAACCTATATCACCAATTCTTGCGCCAGGTTTAATCTGTTCTAATCCTGCAAATAAAGCTTTTTGTGTATGCTCAAGCAAATATTTTTTATCTTCAGATATATTTCCAATCGGATATGTCCAAGCACTATCGCCATGATATCCTTTATAGCAAGCACATATATCTAAAGTAACTATATCACCATCACATAATTTTCTTGAACCCGGTATACCGTGTACAACTTCTTCATTTACGGAAATACAAATATTTCCCGGATATCCTTCATAATGATAACATGAAGGTGTTGCGCCTCTTTTAATGATATATTCGCGTGCTAGTGAATCGATTTCTTTTGTTGTAATACCTGGTTTTAAAAAAGGTATTAAATATTTATGTGTATCTCCAACTATTTCACCAGCAACACGCATAAGTTCAATTTCTCTCGGAGTTTTTATATTTATCATTTTATTCTCCTAAAATTTTTACAACTTGATTATGTGTTTCATCTGAAGATATTCCAGAATTAACATGTCTAACTATGCCTTTTTTCTCATAATAATCTATTAAAGGTTCTGTTTTTTGTATATATGCATTATATCTTTCCTCATATGTATCCGGATTATCATCTGATCTACGTATAAGTTCTGTATTACAGTCATCACATAAATTTTCTTTAACAGGCGTTAACTCTGGATTATTTGTATTATATACTTTTCCACAGTTTGGGCAAGAACATCTTCCGCTTATTCTTGATTTAGCTATTTCTTTATCAATATCCAAAACAATGACAATTCCTGTTTCTTTGTTTAATTCCTTTAATATTTTATCATATTCTATAGCCTGCTCGACATTTCTTGGAAATCCATCAAGGATGTATCCATCATTGCAATCAGGTTGCATTATTCTATTTTTTAAAAGGTTTAATACTATTTCATCACTAACAAACTGTCCGCTTGTCATTAATTCATTAATTTTTTTACCTTCCTCATCATTTCTAGCAGCAGCTTGTCTTAACAAGTCACCAGTAGATATATGAGGCATATTATATTCTTCTTTTATTCTAGCTGATTCAGTTCCTTTTCCAGCAAGTGGAGCTGCTATCAAAATTATATTTTTCATCTTCTTCTTCCCTTTCTACCTTTTACATAAGTTCTACTTACTAATTGGCTTTCTAATTGTTTATAAGTTTCAAGTGCCACACCTACTACGATTAATAGACCTGTTCCACTAATTGATATAGTAGTAGCTAAGTTTGAAAATTTACCAAACAATATTGGAAGAATTGCTAATACAGTTAAGAATGTTGCCCCAACTACAGTAATTCTTTTTAACACTGTCTTTACATATTCAACAGTTTCCTTACCTGGTCTTATTCCAGGAATATAACCACCATTCTTATTTAAGTTATCTGCCATCTCTTTAGGTTTGATTTGCATAAACGTATAAAAGTAAGCAAATGCAAAAATCAATATTACATACAAGATTAATCCTGTACCATCATTATAATTTAAATACTTTTGTACAAATAATGTAAACCCTTCATATTTTTTAAATACAGCAGCAAGTATCTGTGGTATTGAAAGTAAAGCTGATGCAAATATTACAGGTATTACTCCTGAACTATTTAACTTAAATGGAATATAATTTTGTCCACTAGTCATACTTGTTGATTTATTTGCATACTGAATAGGTATTCTTCTTTCAGCTGATTCGACATATATAACACCTACTATTATTGCTATAAAAACAACTATAAATGCTATAAAAGTCATAATACCTATAAAATCTTTAGCAATAAGTTCTACCCATAAGTTTTTAAACATATTAGGTAAAACACTTATAATTCCTGCCATAATTATTAAAGACATACCATTTCCTATACCTTTAATAGTTATTTCATCTGCAATCCACATTAATAATGCAGTACCGGCAGCAAGTATTAATGAATATAATACATAATCCATTGGGCTACCATTACCAATATATGCATATGAATACATATATCCTTGTAAGAATGCTAAGGCTATCCCAACTACTCTAGTTATTTGATTCAATTTTTTTCTACCTACGCCACCTTGTTTTGACAACTCTGCCAAATATGGCACTATGTCTGCGCATAATAATTGAATTAAAATTTGTGCAGTTATGTATGGTGTAACTCCAAGGGCAAATATTGATGCTCTAGTAAATGCTCCACCACTCATTGCATTAATAACTTCTAGAAAACTCATTCCTTCAGTACTAACTTGTACTCCTGGAACGATTATTGAAGTTCCTATTTTGAATACGAATAAGGCTGCTAAGGTAAATAAAATTCTCTTTAGAACATCTCTGTTTTTACGAGTAAATATTTGCTTAAATGTTGCAAACATATTAAATCACCTCAGCTTTTCCACCTATCGCTTCTATTTTTTCTATTGCAGAACTTGAAAATTTATTTGCTTTTACTGTTAATTTTTTAGTTAAATTTCCATTTCCTAATACTTTAACACCAGCAAGTTGTTTTTTCAAAATTCCCATTTCTTTTAATAATTCTGGAGTGACAACTGCTCCATTTTCAAATTTTTCTAAATCACTTACATTAATTGTTGCATATTCAACTTTAAACATATGGTTAGAGAAACCTCTTTTTGGTAAACGTCTGAATAATGGTAATTGTCCACCTTCAAATCCAGGTCTTACTCCTCCACCACTTCTTGCATTTTGTCCTTTATGTCCTTTTCCACTAGTTTTTCCATGCCCTGAAGCAACTCCACGACCAACTCTTTTACTAGTTTTAAAAGCACCTTCACTTGGTTTTAATTCATGTAGTTTCATATTATCTTATCTCCTCTACTTTTTTTCCACGTAGGCGAGCTACTTCTTCAATTGTTTTTTGAGTTTTTAATGCTTCAAGTGTTGCATATGCCATATTAACTTTAGTACTTGAACCTAATGATTTAGATAAAATATCTTTTACACCAGCCATTTCAAGTACAGATCTTACTGGTCCACCAGCTTTAACTCCTGTACCTTCAATAGCAGGTTTTAATAATACTTTGCTTGCTCCACAAACACCGATTGCTTCATGTGGTATTGTACGTCCGTATATTATAGACACATTTACCATATTTTTAGTTGCAGCTTGGCTTGCTTTCTTTATTGCATCTGGAACTTCGTTTGATTTACCAGTTCCTAGACCAACTTTACCTTTTCTATCTCCAACTACTACAACGGCTGAGAAACGGAAATGACGTCCACCCTTTGTTACTTTTGTAATACGTCCAATTGAAATTACTTCTTCATCATAAAGTTTTGGTTGTCTTGCTTGGCGTGGTTGACGTTTATCATTTGATTTACGAGGCTTTTTGTCAGTTTTTTCTACTTTAGCAGTAGTTTCAACTTCCTCTACCTTTTCAATATCTTTTTCCATCATTATCCTCCTATTAAAATTCTAGTCCATTTTCACGTGCAGCATCAGCTAATGCTTTAACACGTCCATGATAAAGGTATCCACCTCTATCAAAAACTACTTTTGATATTTTTGCCTTTTTAGCTCTTTTAGCAAGTAATTCTCCTACTTTTACAGCTGCTTCTATATTTCCACCGTTTTCAAGTTTTAATTCTTTATCTATAGAAGATGCACTTACTAAAGTTTTAAAAGCTTCATCATCAATGATTTGAGCAAAAATATTATTGTTTGATCTGAACACATTTAATCTAGGAACGTTAGATGTACCTATTACTTTATTTCTTATACGTTCATGTCTTGCAACACGAGCGCTATTACGGTCTACTTTTTTGATCATAACTTCTCTCCTTTACTCTTATTATTTAGAAGCTTTCTTTCCTTCTTTGCGACGAATATGTTCATCGACATAGCGAATACCTTTTCCTTTATATGGTTCAGGTTTTCTTATTTTTCTAACATTTGCTGCGAATTCTCCAACTAATTGTTTATCTATTCCTCTAATAAATAATTCTGTATTACTTGGAACTTCTAATTTTATTCCATCAGGAATTTTTACAACTACTGGATGTGAATAACCAGCTGTTACAACTAATTCTGTACCTTTTAATTGAAAACGATAACCAACACCTACACATTCTAGTTTCTTTTCAAAACCTTCAGTTACACCTTTTATCATGTTATTTATATTGGCATTTGCTGTACCATGAAAACTTTTATAATTATCATCTTTTCTAGTTACAACTACTTCATTTTCACTAATTTCAACAGTAATATTTTGATTAATTACAGTAGAAAGTTCTCCTTTTGGTCCCTTTACTGTAACAGTATTACCTTCAGTACTTACAGTTACACCAGTTGGTATTTTAATTTTTCTATTTCCAACACGACTCATTTAGTTTCTTCCTTTCTACCAAATATAAGCTAATACTTCTCCACCTAATGAATTAGCTCTAGCTTCTTTATCAGTCATAACACCTTTAGATGTAGATACGATTGCTATTCCTAATCCATTTAATACAGTAGGGATTTCTTCAGCTTTTGCGTATACACGTAATCCTGGTTTAGAAATTCTTTTAAGTCCAGTGATTACACGTTCCTTGCCTACATATTTTAAAGATAGAACAAGGATATCTTGAATATTATTTTTCTTTATTTTATAGTCAACTATAAATCCTTCAGATTTTAATATTCTAGCTATTTCATTTTTCATTTTTGAAGCGGGTACTTCAACTTCTTTATATCGCATTTGATTTGCATTACGTATACGAGTAAGCATATCTGCGATTGGATCTGTTATCATAATATCCTCCTTCTTTTTCCTACCAGCTTGATTTTTTCATTCCTGGTATTTGTCCCTTATAAGCTAATTCACGGAAGCAAATTCTGCATATACCATATTTTTTAAGTACTGCATGTGGTCTACCACAACGACTGCAGCGAGTATATCTACGTACTTCGAATTTAGGTTCGCGACTAGCTTTAATTTTCATACTTTTCTTAGCCATAATTTCCTCCTAAGTTATTATTTTCTAAATGGCATACCGAAACCTTTTAAGAGATTTAACGCTTCGTCATTTGTTTTTGCACTTGTTACAAAAACTATGTCCATACCACGTACTTTAACAACATCATCATATTCGATTTCTGGGAATATTAATTGTTCAGTAAGTCCCAATGTATAATTTCCTCTACCATCAAATGCTTTATTAGATATACCTCTAAAGTCTCTTACACGAGGTAATGTAATACTAATTAATTTTTCTAAGAAGTTATACATATTCTCCCCACGTAAAGTAACCTTACATCCTATAGCTTGACCTGCTCTAATTTTAAATCCAGCTATTGATTTTTTTGCTTTAGTAACTACTGGTTTTTGACCTGTAATAATTTCAAGATCTTTCATAGCACCTTCTAATAATTTTGAATTAGTAGTTGCGTCTCCACAACCAATATTTACTACGATTTTTTCTAATTTTGGCACTTCATTTACATTTTTATAATTGTATTTGCTCATTAAATCGGATACAATTGTTTGTTCATATTTTTCTTTTAGGCGGTTCATATATACCCTCCTTTCAATTAATTAAGACTTGAATTAGATTTTTTAGAAATTCTAATTTTTTTACCATCTTTATCTATTTTATGTCCTATTCTAGTAGGCTTATTTGTTTTAGGATCAACTATCATTACATTAGAAGCATGTATTGGTGCCTCTACTTCGTTTATAGAACCAGCAGTTTGTCCGTTTCCCTTAACATGTTTTTTTACAATGTTAATTCCTTCAACTACTACTCTATTTTCTTTGCTTAATACATGAGTAATTTTTCCTTCTTTACCTTTATCCTTACCAGAAATGACAACAACTTTATCTCCAGTTTTAAAGTTCATTTTCATTCCTCCAAACTCTATAAAACTTCTTTAGCAAGAGAAATAATCTTACTAAAATTAGCATCACGTAATTCACGCGCTACTGGTCCAAATACACGAGTTCCAACTGGACTCTTATCATCTTTGATGATAACAGCTGCGTTATCGTCAAATTTTATGTATGATCCGTCAGTTCTTCTTAGACCAAATTTGCTTCTAACGATAACTGCTTTGACAACTTTTCCTTTGCCAACAGTTCCATTAGGTGTTGCCTTTTTAACAGTAGCAACCACTATATCTCCAATATTGCCAGTTTTTACTTTTGAGCCTCCAAGAACACGAATTACAGATAATTCTCTTGCTCCTGAGTTGTCGGCTACTTTTAAACGGCTTTCTTGTTGAATCATATATTATCCTCCTTCACTCGTTCAATTATAAAATAATTGCTTTTTCTATTACTTTAACTAAACGGAAATGTTTAGTTTTTGATAATGGTCTTGTTTCAGCGATAAGGACCTTATCACCTTTTTTGGCCTCATTTTTTTCATCATGTACAGTATATTTTTTTGAATATTTAACTCTCTTATGATATAATCTATCATTTTTGTATGTTTCAACTAAAACAGTAATTGTTTTGTCGTTAACATCACTTACAACAGTTCCAACTAATTCATGAGTTCTTTTTTCTTCCATGTTTTCCTCCTATTATTTAGTTAATTCTCTTTCGCGTAAAATTGTTTTCATACGCGCAACTAACTTTCTAAGTTCTGTTATTCTTGAAGGTTTTTCTAAAGATCCTGTTGCTTGTTGGAAACGTAAGTTAAATAATTCTTCTTTTGATTCTTCTATTTTTGAAAGTATTTCCTCATTAGATAATTCTCTTATTTCTTTATTAGTCATTACTTTCACCGCTTTCCTTCTTTACAAATTTACATTTGATAGGAAGTTTATGCATAGCAAGTCTTAATGCTTCACGAGCAATTTCCTCACTAACTTCTCCTATTTCAAACATAATTTTTCCTTCTTTAACTACTGCTACCCATGCATCATGAGAACCTTTACCTTTACCTTGACGAGTTTCAAGTGGTTTTTTTGTTAATGAAAGGTGTGGAAATATATTTATCCATACTTTTCCTCCACGTTTCATATAACGAGTCATAGCAACTCTGGCTGCTTCAATTTGTCTATCTGTTATCCAAGCACCTTCTAATGCCATTAGACCATATTCACCAAAATGTAATTCTGTGTTTCCTCTAGCTTTTCCCTCATAAGGAAGACGATGTACAACACGATGTTTAGTTCTTTTTGGAATTACTGCCATCTTGATTACCTCCCTTATTTTTTGCAGGAAGTATTTCTCCTTTACAAATCCATACTTTTACACCAATTTTACCATATGTAGTATTTGCTTCTTTCCAAGCATAATCTATATCTGATCTTAGTGTATGACGTGGAACGCTTCCTTCAGTATAACCTTCAGTACGTGCCATATCAGCACCACCTAAACGTCCAGATACTGAAGTTGTTATTCCTTTAGCTCCTGCTTTCATAGTATTTCTAATTGCTCTTTTTTGTGCAATTCTGAATGACACACGTCCTTCTATTTGACGTGCAATATTTTCTGCAACTAGTGCAGCATCTAAATCTGGGTTTTTAACTTCTTTAATAGAGATTTGAATATTTTCATTTACTAATTTAGTTAAATCATTTTTTAACTTTTCAATTTCATCTCCACCGTGTCCGATAACTACTCCAGGTTTAGCTGTATTTATAACAACATTAGTCTTCTTAGTGTCTCTTTCAATAAGAATACTTGAAACTGATGCGTCTTTTAGTCTTTTTTCTAACATTTTACGAATCTTATCATCATTTTTTAGGTATTTTGCATTATCTTTTCCTTCTGCATACCAAGTTGATTGCCAAGATTTGTTAACGCCTATTCTAAGTCCGACTGGACTAACTTTTTGACCCACAAGTTTTCCTCCTTTACTTTAGTTTCTTTCACTTACAACAATTGTAATATGACTTGTTCTTTTCTTAATTGGATCTACATGTCCACGAGAACCAAAATTCATTCTTTTCAATGTTTGACCTTCATCAACATATGCCTTACTAACATATAATTTAGTTTTATCTAAACCTAAGTTGTTTTCTGCATTTGCTACAGCTGAAGTCAAAACTTTTAATGTTAGTCTTGCAGCAGAACTGTTTAAGTTTCTACAGATTCTATCTGCTTCAACTACATCTTTACCACGTACTAAATCAACAACTAAACGTGCTTTGCGTGGTGGAACTCTAAGTCCCTTTGCTATTGCTTTTGCTTCCATATAATTCTTTCCTTCCTAGGTTTTTCTATTTCTTTATTTTGTCATCACCGTGACCACCGAATTTACGTGTAGGAACGAATTCTCCTAGTTTATGTCCAACCATATCTTCAGTTACATAAACTGGAACAAATTCTTTACCATTATGAACAGCGAATGTGTTACCTATAAATTCAGGAAATATTGTTGAACGGCGTGACCAAGTTTTAATAACTTCTTTTTTTTCAGATTCATTTACTTTTTTTACCTTTTTCATTAGACTTTCATCTGCAAAAGGTCCTTTTTTTAAACTTCTAGCCATTGTTACCATCCTTTCCTATTTTTTACGGCGATGTACTATTAAGTCATCTGATTGTTTTTTACCTTTACGAGTTTTATATCCAAGTGCAGGTTTTCCCCATGGTGTAAGAGGTCCTTTGTGTCCAACTGGAGCTCTACCTTCACCACCACCATGTGGGTGATCATTAGGGTTCATAACTGAACCACGTACAGTTGGTCTAATACCCATATGGATTTTACGACCAGCTTTACCTAAATTTACTAATTCGTGATCTTCGTTTCCTACTTCACCGATAACAGCACGACAAGTACTTAATACTTTACGAACTTCACCACTTGTTAAACGAAGTAATGCATATTTTCCTTCAAATCCAAGAATTTGAACACTTGAACCTGCAGAACGAGCCATTTGTGCTCCCTTTCCTGCTTTAAGTTCTACACAATGTACTTGTGTACCTTCAGGAATATTTTCAAGAGGTAGGCAGTTACCAATTTTGATATCTGCTTTATCTCCACTTTCCACTTTGTCACCAACTTTTAATCCTTTTGGTGCGATTATATATGATTTTGCTCCATCTACATATTTAATTAATGCAATGTTTGCACTTCTATTTGGATCATATTCTATTGATGCAACTGTAGCAGGGATTCCATCTTTAGTTCTTTTAAAATCGATAATACGATATTTTCTTTTTGCTCCTCCGCCTTGATGACGAACAGTTATTTTACCTTGATTATTACGTCCACCATTTTTTGTTAATGTTACAAGAAGTGATTTTTCTGGTGCTACTTTAGTTAATTCACTGTTATCTAAAGTAGTCATACCACGTCTACCATTAGTTGTAGATTTATAACTTTTGATTGCCATACGTATTCCTCCTTTAGATTAGTTAAGTTCTATTGAACTTCCTTCTTTTAATTTAACTATAGCTTTTTTCTTTCTATTTGTTAATCCACTGTAACGACCAACTCTTTTAGTTTTTGGATGAACGTTAACAGTATTAACACTTTCAACTTTTACGTTGAAGATTTTTTCTACAGCTTGTTTTATTTGTGTTTTATTTGCTTTTGGATCTACACTAAAAGTTACAACGTTTCCGTTTTGACTTAAAGTTGAAGATTTCTCAGTAATAATCGGAGCTTTTATAACATTTCTATAATTATTCATTATGCTAAAGCCTCCTCTATTTCTTTAATAGTTTTTTCTTCTAAGATTACTAAATCAGAAGATACTAAATCTAAAACATTTAATTCATTAGCTTCAAGTAATAAAACATTTTTAAAATTACGACTTGCTAATATTAAATTGTCAGTTAATTCAGATACAACTATTAAAACATTCTTTTCTACTTTAAAATTATTTAAAATATTTTTAAAGTCTTTTGATTTATTAGTTTCTAATTTTAATTCATCTACAACGATTAATTTCTTTTCGTTTAATTTATAAGCTAAAGCTGATTTTAATGCTAAAGTTCTTTCTTTTTTGTTTTGCTTTTGCTCATAGTTTCTAGTTTGGTTTCCAAAAGCCCATCCACCATGATACCAGTGTGGTGCTCTTGTTGAACCTTGACGTGCACGACCTGTTCCTTTTTGTCTCCATGGTTTTCTTCCACCACCTGATACATCAGAACGTCCTTTTACACCGCGTGTTCCTTGACGTGCATTATTTTGTGCTAATTTAATAGCATCATATAATACTGCATCATTTGGAACTATACCAAATACTTCTTTGTTTAATGTAATATCTTTAATTTTTTCACCATTTGTGTTTAATACATTTAATTTACTCATATGTATCCTCCTTATTAATTTTCTTCTGGAGTTTCAGTTGTTGGTTCAGCAACTTCTTCAACCTCTGGTGTTTCTTCTACTGTTTCAACTGGTTCAGTAACTTCTTCAACTTCTGATGTTGGAGTAGCTTCTTCAACTTCGTAAGAAATTAAATTTTCCATTTCATTTACTTTACCATTTGCTTTAACAGCACTCTTGATAATTACCAAACTATTTTTTGGTCCTGGTATATTACCACTAACTAATATTACATTATTTTCAGTATCTACAGCAACAACTTCAAGATTTTGAATAGTTACTGTAAGTGTTCCCATATGACCTGCTAACTTTTTACCTTTGAAAACACGCATTGGTCTCATTGTTCCCATTGAACCTGGTCTTCTATGATAATGTGAACCATGTCCCATAGGACCTCTTGATTGTCCATGTCTTTTAATGACACCTTGGAACCCTTTTCCTTTAGTAGTTCCAGTTACGTCAACCATTTCTCCTGGAGTGAAAATATCAGCTGATATTTCTTGACCAAGAGTATATGAATTGACATCTACACCTTTTATTTCTTTAAAGAAGCGCTTAGGTGTAGTTTTTGCTTTTGCAGTATGTCCTGCAGAAGCTTTAGTCGCTAACTTTTCTCTTGTATTCCCAAATCCTAATTGAATTGCTTCATAACCATCGTTTTCTTTTGTTTTGATTTGTGTAACAACATTCTTTTCAACTTCAACAACAGTTACAGGAATTAATTTTCCAGATTCAGTAAATACTTGAGTCATCCCAATTTTACGACCTAAGATTCCTTTCATATACTTTCCTCCTATTACTATTTAACAATTTTGATATCAACACCGCTTGGAATATCTAAATGAGCTAATGCCTCAATAGTTTCCTTTGCTGGATCAACGATATCTATTAGTCTCTTGTGTGTTCTTCTCTCAAATTGCTCACGTGAATCTTTGTCTTTGTGAACAGCTCTTAAAATGGTAATTTTTTCAACTTCTGTTGGTAGTGGAACTGGTCCAACTACTGTACCTCCATTTCTTTTTACTGTTTCAACGATTTTAGCGCAAGCTCTGTCTAAACTTTTATGTTCAAACGATTTTAATTTGATACGAATTTTAGTTTTTGACATCTTGTATCCTCCCTTCGCCTATATCCAGTATAGACTTGCTCCGTGTAAAAACCCGAACCCAAGTATTAGCATATTTTATATAACAACTTAACCTGGTGTTTCAGCAACCTCACACATCACTGCATGTCACACATACAAAATTATACGTAATTTACTAAAAAAAATCAATACTTTTTTAAATTTTTCTATAAATTTTTTTACAAATTACATATATTTTACTAGATGTAATATGAAATTAGTCCCTAGTGTATCTGCTCCTATATATACGACTAGTGCGTTTATTATAGGTTTATTATTATGTGATGAATTAACTCCAGCTGAACAAAACTCACTAGGAAACTGGTTTATGTTAGTTGGTCAAGCACTTTGTACAAATTCTGCACAACAACAAGTACTAAATAACAGGAGTAATACATCCACACAATATAACAGTCATATAATAAACGATAATAATTTAAGACAAAGCGCTAATAATATTAAACAAGAAATAAATAAAATTTTTGAAAATTATAGCAAATAAAAAAAGTATAAACCAACTTATACCTTTTTCATATATATTATTTAATTATTATTTCTAAAAACATTCGAGTTGTACTCACTTCCGTTCGTAGCAACTTATCCGAATGTTTTTGATCCGATTATCCTATTCGGAAAGCTGGAGCGACCCCCTTAGTATTACCAACACTGTCGTTATGCCAACCACCGTCATCAAACACACCGTAGAAATCGTAAGTATAGCTAGAATAAGCCGAGCGAAGCCACCAGTAATCGTCTTCGCCACCACTCTTCATAGCGCCAGAATAATCATCAGTTGTTACTCCAATACTATGATAATAATCTAACTGTCTTGTGTTATTATATGATGTATCATATGTACTTACTTTATTAAAACTTCCATCTTCATATACTTCATGTGGTGACAATAAATATAGTTTTTCATTTTGTAATACATAATTTTGATCATTATTGTCGTTTTTTCCATGTCCTGATACTACATATGTATCTATTATTACATCTTTTAATTCTTGTGGTAAAGCATCATATATTGTACTAGTTAAATATGTTCTTAATGAACTGCTATTCCATCCACCTACATTTGTATTAGTTGGATTCATTTGTTGAGAATTTATTATATCTGCAAATTCTATTACAAATCCACAGGCAGTTTGTGAAAATCCTTCTCTATCACATTCAGTAGGTCTAGTTGTGTTTGCTATACGAAGTGTATGTACTCCAAGTCTACCCAAGTCTACTTGTCTTGTTGCTCCTACTGTATATTTATCTGTATTTCCTTTTCTTATATTACCTACTATTGTACCCCAATCATCAGTTTCAAATGATACTGGGTCTTTTACCTCTTCTTCTTTTGATTTATCTTTTATTCTAAAGTTGCCTTTTTCATCTGTTTCTAATACTACATCTTTATATGTTAAGTCTTCTACTTTCTTTACTATTCCTCTTTCAAATGTTATAGTTCCATCTGTTGGTTTTTCTCCATCTACTTCTACTACTAATTCTTCTCCATCACACATTAGATTTCCATCACTTTGCACTTCACATGTATTTGGATTAAAATCTTCATCTAAATTTTTTCTTGCTGCAGCTTGTTCTACAGCATCTAAATATAGTTCTCCTTTTCTTAAACTACTTGATTCTTTTGCATTATTTATTATGTTTAATATTATTGGTACTGCTATTAAGGCTATTATGGCTAGTATTACTATTACTGCTAATAACTCTATTAATGTAAAACCTTTATTTTTCATATATCCTTACT
>CANRAQ010000015.1 GCA_947628725.1 uncultured Bacilli bacterium
TAATGTGAATGCTTTTCTATTCATATATATCTACTTCTCCTATCATCCACTACCATAATATCCAAAAAAAAAAAAATGCAAGTGTTTTTTGAAAAAATTTAGAAAAAAAATAAAATAAAAAGTTATTTTCTTTTTATTTTAAATATATTTGGTAGTGAATATATAATTATATATAATATTATTCCATAAATAACATTGACTATTATAGATGAATATATACCTTTTAATAAATATGAAATATTAAAATTCATATATCCTATTAAAAATAATAAAATGTAACTTATAATTCTATAAATAATTATAGTAAACACATTAATAATATTGCTACTAAATATATTATATTTATAAAAATTATAAGTAAATTTTATAGTTAATCCACACATAAAAAATGTAATTGTATTTATAAATGTAGAATTATAAAAAACTATGTCATATATTAATCCAAATATTGTAATTGTTATTAAAAAACTATGGTTTTCTTTTTTGAAAAATGGATAAAGTATAGTAAATGAAGTTATGAGAAACAAAGGTATAAATATGCTACTTACATTTACTAAATTAGAAAATATGCATTCTAATATAAATGAAATTGCTAAAACTAAGTATATCATTCTGATGCCTTTCTATTTAATACTGTAACAATACTTATATTTTTAAAATCTACCGTAGGTTTTACTTCAACGATGCTATTTAAATCATATTCATCCTTTACTACTTTTTTTACTTTTCCTATTATTATTCCACTTGGAAAATAATCTGTTAATCCTGTAGTAGTTACTGTATCTCCCTCTTTTATATCCTTTGAATCTGTTATGCCTTCTAGTTCATATATATCACTATCTCTATTGTATCCTACTAATAAACCATATAAATTTTTATTATTAGATTTTACTTTTACAGAAATTTTATTACTTATTTCATCTGATGTAAGTAGTTTAACCGTACTAGAAAAATTACTTACATTTACTATTTTACCTATTAAACCATTAGAAGTTATTACGGCATCTCCCTCTTTTATTCCATTTTTAGAACCTTTATCTATAGTTAAATTATTATACCAATATCCCATATTTCTATTTACTACAGTAGCATTTACATATGTGTATTCAGATAATGTAGCATTTAGTTTTAAAACATTTTTTAATTCTGTAACTTCGTTTTGCAACTCTTCTATTTGTGAATAATACAAATCTGTTTTTTCTACTTTTTCTTTTAACTTAGTATATTTTTTATATAAATTTTTAGTTTCAGTAAATACTTCTATTTTTTCTTTAACAAATTTTATTGGTGAATAAACTACTTTTTGTACTAATGTAGTAGTATCTTTTATTGCTTTTTCAAAGAAATTTAAATCTTTTTTGTCATCTAATGTATTAGCTGTTATACCTATTAAAACAATAAATATAACTATAATAGATAAAATAATATATTTTAAGTTCATTGATTTCTTTTTCATGTTTCACCACCATAACTATAGTATATAACAAAAATATCTAAAATGAAATATCATTATTTTCAAAAAAACTATAATAATTGTTTTTACATATTATAACATGATCTATGAGTTTTATACCTAAAATTTTTCCAACCTCTATTAAATTATTAGTTACATCATAATCTTGTTTACTTGGTAATGGATTTCCTCCAGGATGATTATGTACGCATATAATACCTGTTGCGCCTTCTATATATGCTTCTTTAAATATTTCTCTAGGATGTATTGTACTATAATTTATAGTACCAATAAATAATAATTTATCTTTTATTATTCTTTTTTGATTATCTAAATATATAGCGTAAAAGTGTTCCTGTTTTTTCTCACCAATTCTATCTTTATAAAATTTATATACTGTTTCTGTATTTGATAATTTTATATTGCTTAAAGTGTCTATTTCCCTATTTATTCTTTTACCTAGTTCTATTGCCGCAATTAAATTACACGCTTTAACCATTCCTATTCCTTTAATTTTTCTTAAATTTTCATATGTAATATCATTTAACTTTTTTACATTCCCTACTTTGCTTAAAATTTCTTCACTTAAATCTTTTGCAGATATACCTTTAGTACCTGTTTTTAATATAATTGATATTAACTCTTCTGTACTTAGATTTTCTACTCCATTTGATACTAATCTTTCACATGGTCTTTCTTTTATTGGTATATCTTTAATTTTTACCCCCACTAATTACAACCTCCTCATATTTTGTTAATACTTCATTTTCAACAGATATAATTGCTGTTTCATCTTGAGTATTTTTTATAATATCATCATATTTTTTTAATTCGTTTATAAAGTTTTTATTTGTTATACTATATTGTTTTACAATAGTATTGTACCCATTTTTTTTATAATAATTTACTATTTTATCCGCATTTTCCTTTAAACTAGTCATGCCTATATACACATAATATTTTCCGCCACTTTCATTATATACATAGTTTTGAAGTGATATTGTATTTTGTTCCATATTTTCTAAATTAGAATATACTCCATATTGTATAAAATAAAGTTCTTCACCAACATTTGATACTGTTATTCCATTATAATTTTTATATTGTTTTATGAAAAAATTAGTAAGAAAAAAACCAATAACTAAAGCCGCAAAAATAGGTATTATATATTTTCTCATATTATCACCATTTTTATCATAGCCTAATATTTGGTTTTATTTTGTCGAATTTTATTCTTCTTCTTTATCTGGTTTAACTAATACTTCACGAGGTTTAGATCCATTTTGTGGACCTACTATTCCACGCTCTTCAAGTAAATCTATACATCTTGCTGCTCTATTATAGCCTAATCTAAATCTTCTTTGTAATAAAGATGCAGATGCTTTACCAGAACTTACAACAAAGTCTACAATTTCATTATATAGTGGTTCTTCGTAATCGTCATCATTATCTACCATGGTAGTTCCGCCTTTTTCTTCATCATCCATAAGTAGTGTATTATCATAATTAGCCTTTTGTTGACTACATACATAGTCTACTATTTTTTTAGTTTCCTCTTCTGAAATAAATGTTCCCTGTATACGAACTGGAGCATTTGTTCCTTGTGGCAAGAATAACATATCACCTTTACCTAGGAGTTTTTCAGCACCTACCATATCTAAAATTGTTCTAGAATCTATACCACTTGATACCGCAAATGATATACGAGATGGTATATTGGCCTTTACAACACCAGTAATTACATCTGTAGATGGTCTTTGTGTAGCAACTATTAAATGTATACCAGCAGCACGTGCCATCTGTGTAATTCTCATAATAGAATCCTCAACTTCTTTTGCAGCAACTAACATCAAATCTGCAAGTTCATCTATTATTACTACTATAAAAGGCATATGCTTTTCTTTTTCAGAGTCTGGTAAATTTTGATTCTTGCTATCAATATAAGCGTTATAACTTTCTATATTTTTAGTTTTACTTTCTTCAAATACATCATATCTACGTTCCATTTCAGCAACGATTCTTTTTAAAGCAATATTTGCCTTCTTTGGATCAGTTACTACTGGCGCAAGTAAATGTGGTATACCATTATATATTGATAACTCAACTTTTTTAGGGTCTACTAATACTAATTTTACTTCATCTGGTTTTGCTCTCATAAGTATTGATGCAAGTATACTATTAATACAAACAGATTTACCACTACCAGTAGATCCTGCTACTAAAAGGTGTGGCGTTTTATTTATTTCCATGTATTGAGGTTCACCCATTATATCTCTACCTAGTACAGATAACAATTTTGAATTTGCCTTTGATGATGGCACACTAGTTAAAACTTCTCTTACTGTTACCATCGATATATTTTTATTTGGTAGTTCTATACCTATAGTATTCTTTCCTGGAATTGGGGC
Organism: uncultured Bacilli bacterium; assembly: GCA_947628725.1. GTDB lineage: Bacteria > Bacillota_I > Bacilli_A > RF39 > UBA660 > UMGS1613. Next base: position 3,862 of record CANRAQ010000015.1, read on the forward strand.
CTGTATACGAACATCTCTAGCAGCAAGTGCTAGTGCGATTTCTCTATTTAATCCAACAATTTTACTTACCTTAGTTCCTGCTTTAATTTCAAGTTCATATTGTGTAACTGCAGGTCCAACATGTGAATTTACCACATGTGCCTCTATTCCAAAATCTTTAAGCACTTGCTCTATAATTGGACTATTTGCCTTTATTGCAGCTTCATTTTCTTTACTGTCAACTTTTATAGGTTTAGAAAGTAAAGATATAGGTGGACATGTATATTTTTTGTTTACTGAAGTTGTTTCATCTAAAACTGGTACCATTTGAATTTCTTTTTCTTCTAATTCTTCAGGTACACCTTCAGGTTCTTCTTTAGGAGTTTTCTTTTTGTCTTTCTTATTAACTTTTACTTTACCTGCTACTTTCTTAACTCCATTTTCTGTAGTTTTTATAATTTCATAAATTGATAATCCAGTATAAATTATAACACCACATACTATTAAAGTTATACATATAAATTTTGTACCATTTAATGTTAGTAGCGCAACAAAAATACTTAAAAATATTGAGCCTATTATTCCTCCACCGGTATCATAGCAGTGTGATGCACCTTTTATATATGCCATGACATTATTTACAGTATCACCTATTACGTTAAATCCATCTTTTGTAATATTAAATTTATTAGGATCTATCTTTAATGTTTTTATATATGGTATATGTAAAAGCGTAAGTATTCCTATAAGTATTATAAGAATTCCAAGAAATTTTCCATTTATTATATCTGGTATCTCTCTTTTAATAATTATATATATTCCAATAACACCAACACATACTAAAAATACAGCCCATAGTGTTCCAAATAAAAAACAAGAAAAACCTTTTATTATTTCAGCAACTATTCCAAAAGGACATAATCCAGTTATAGATATAAGTAGAAGTATTATACCTTTTAATTCTATAATTGCTCCACTTGGTTTTACATTTTCATCTTTTCTTTTCTTATTTTTTGCCATAAATACCTCCGTTATTTTCTATATATATTATAACATAAAAACATCAAAAGCAAATATTTAAATTTATTTTTCCTAATAATATAATACTACATTTTTTTAGGATATCCTTTTTTCTACACAAAAAAAGATAAATTTATCTTTCTTTATCTAATTTTTCCTCAATTCTAATTAGTTGATTATATTTACATATTCTATCAGTTCTTGACATAGATCCAGTTTTTATTTGACCTAAATTAAGTCCAACAGAAAGATCTGCTATAGTAGTATCTTCTGTTTCTCCACTTCTATGAGATATGATAGTCTTATATCCATATTTTCTAGCTAATTGTATTGTTTCTATAGTTTCAGTGATAGTGCCTATTTGATTTACTTTAAGTAATATAGCATTACCTGCTTTCATGTCTATCCCTTTTTGCAAATATTTTTTATTTGTAACGAAAAGATCGTCACCAACTAATTGAATTTTATCTCCTAATCTTTCAGTTACAAGTTTAAAGCCTTCCCAATCATTTTCATCTACTGGATCTTCTATAGAAATTATAGGATATTTACTTACTAACTTTTCATAAAATTGTATTAATTCTTCAGTATTTAAACTTCTATTTTCACCTTTTAATACATATTTACCATCACTATAAAATTCACTGGCAGCAACATCTATTGCAATATTTACATCTTCTCCTGGTATATAACCCGCACCTTTTATTGCATCCATTATAAGTTCAAAACCTTCTGTATTATTTTTTAAATTAGGAGCAAATCCTCCTTCATCTCCTACCCCTGTAGAAAGTCCTTTTTCATTTAAAACTTTTTTTAAACTATGAAATACCTCTGATCCTACTCTAACTCTTTCTTTTATAGTATCTCTATTTGGTATAATCATGAATTCTTGAAAATCTAAACTATTATCTGCATGTGCGCCACCATTTATAATATTCATCATAGGATATGGTAAAGTTTTTCCATCACCTATATATTCATAAAGTGGTACATTTTTTTCTATAGCAGATGCTTTCATAGCCGCCATAGAAACACCTAATATTGCATTTGCGCCTAATCTTGATTTAGTTTCAGTTCCATCTAATTTAATCATAGCGTAATCTAACTCTTTTTGATTACTAGCATCCATTCCTATAACTAGATTCCTTATTTCAGTATTGACATTGTTTACTGCATTCAATACTCCTTTACCCATATATCTAGTTCCACCATCACGCATCTCTAATGCTTCTCTTGTTCCTGTTGATGCTCCACTTGGTACAGCAGCTCTTCCTACTATACCATTTTCTAAAATTACATCTACCTCTACTGTAGGGTTACCTCTTGAATCTAATATTTCACGAGCTATTACATCTTTTATTTTCATCTTAATCTTCCTTTCTTTTCATCATTTGATATATCACTCATTGTATTCATATCATAATTATATCTACTTTTTCTCATCAATTTACCGTTTTCTATATAAAATTCATCTGTAACTTCATATTCTTTAATTTTATCTTTAGTACATAATCTTACTACAGACATTTTACTACATACATTATTATCTTTTATGCATATATACCCATCTATGCATCTATTTTCTTCATCGATTTGAACGGCTCCATTCATATAAATTAAATCATTATCTTTTTTTAATCTCATCATGACTAAATTACATTTAGATTTTCCATTGACTTTATGAATCGTAGCACATATATCTTGACAATTTTTTATAATATCTAAATAATAATTTCTTTCGTCTAAACTCATATTTTCATATGGAAAATATTTTTCATCTATTATCATCTTGTCTTGTTTTTTCATAAAATCCCCTATTCACATATAGCGCCCATAGACTCATATAAATATTTAGCTCCTGTAGTTAAAAATTTATTTGAAACAACGAAGTCTTTATCTATATATCCATTCTTTGCCATTTTTTCTATATCAGATGTTTTCATATCAACAGTAGTTTTAATTTCAACATATTCTCTACCTTTTTTCACCTCATAATTAAATCCACCATATATATCATTTGAATTATCATACTCTAAGACTTTAGAATTTTCAAAATATTTTAATATGTCTTTTTCTTTTGATATGTATTTTTCTACTTTATTTATTTTTGTTACATATGAACCTTTATAAAAAACTTGATATTTTGCATTTAATTCGTAATTTAAAGAATCATTTTTTATATTAGATGTGCAAATAAAACTTTTTTCCCTTCCACAACCTGTAATAAAAATAATAATTAACATTAAAAATATATATTTCTTCATTAATTTTCCTCATCTATAATAAATTCACTATTCATAAGTTTTTTTATTATTTTTTTACTATAGTTTGATTGAACATCTAAATTAAAACTTATATCTACAACTTCCCATATTACAACCCAAGCTGCTATTATAATAACTTCATTAATTATCTTATAGGTAACTAATGTAGATATCATTATAAAAATCAAACCTACTATAAAAAATAATATCTGTTTTTTATTATATTCATTATCCATTCTTTTACACTCTTTTAAATATTCATTTAAGCCATCTTTTATGAGTCTATCTATATTTTTTATACTTGTTTGATTATGAATTATAACTTTTACATTACCTTTTATGTATCTACATTCATCAATTAAATATTTAAATATATCTCTTGATACCTTGTTACTATATTTTTCATAAAAGTCATCAGTATTTTTAATTTTTAATATTATATTTTTCATATTGTCCCTCATACTATCAATATAATTATATCATAATTTTATCTTTAACAATAAAAACAAGCAATTTAAATTGCTTGTTTACATGATTTTACATTAAAACGACAAGTCAAATATCAACATCATTAAAAAACCTATAGATAATCCAAATATTGTAAGATTATTTTCATCGTTATTTATAGATTCTGGAATAAGTTCAACGACTACAACATAAAACATTGCTCCAGCAGCAAATGATAACAAATATGGTAATATTGGGGACATTATTCCTGTAAGAACAAGTGTAATAACTGCAAATATAGGTTCTACTATACCTGATAATGTTCCATATACAAATGATCTAAATTTTGTATATCCAATATTTTTTAATGGCATTGATATTATTGCGCCCTCTGGAATATTTTGTATTGCAATACCAATACTAAGTGAAAATGCACCCGCTAAAGTTAATATGCTGTTATTAGATAACATACCTGCAAATATTACCCCTACTGCCATTCCTTCAGGGATATTATGTATTGTTACTGCTAAAACCATTTTTAGGTTTTTATTTTTTATATTATTTGTAGTTGGAAAAAAGCAATCTATTAATACTAAAAATAATATTCCGAGCAAAAATCCTACACACACTGGCATCCAAAATATTGTATATTTTTCTTTAGAAAGTTCTACTGATGGCATTATTAATGACCAAATAGATGCGGCTATCATAACTCCTGATGCGAAACCAAGTAGTATTTTTTCTAAACTAGGATTTATATTCTTTTTTAGTAAAAATACCATCATTGCGCCTAATGTTGTTCCTATAAATGGAATCATTACTCCTATGAAAACATTCATCAAATCACCAATTTATTATATGAACTTAAAAAAATTGAGAATGTATTTTTGCCCATAAACAAAAAAAATAGATTTATCTAAATTTTTAGATTTATCTATTTTTTATTTTTTCTTTACCATATCTTGTTGATACTGCAAAAAAGTAATTATCATTTTCTATATTATGACCTTCATTATATTTGCATGTCAATTTATCACGCAAGCGTTTTAAAAATTCTAATTTATATTTAAAATCTTTATCATGCTTTTTACCAAATATTCCTATAGTTATAGAAACATCTTTTAAATATGTCAATTTAACCCAATTCTCTACTGCCTTAAAATCATAAGGATTATGTGTCATAAAGTGATAAAATCCATTTGCAGGTTTCACATCATTATTAGAACTAACTAATACTGGATTCCCATTATCGACTTTAAAATCCGCTTGTATAACATCTCCTATAGATAGAAATTTTAAATCATCTTCTACATATGGAGTTATTACAGTAGTACCTCTAGAAAGTACAACTGAATCAAATTTTCCTTTACCTATTTCTGCACTTGTAGAATCAGAAAAATCAACATTCATACTTTTTAAAACTTCTAGATATATAGAATTTAATTTTGACCTTTCATTTACCCATTTATATAATTCTTGTATAAATTTTTTTGAATTTATATCAACATCTTTTTTTCCTGTTGCGTCGATATATTGTTTTATTAAATTTTCAATGTAACTCATCTTGTTATAAACCACCTAACTACTTCTGTTAATATTAGTATATCACTTTATAAGCATATGTTTCAATAAATTTAATAATTTTTTTGATTTTTATTGAATAGTTACTCCACCATCTACTACAACTGTTGAGCCAACCATATAAGAAGACATATCACTAGACATAAATACTACTACATTACCTATTTCTTCAGGTTTAGCAAGTCTTCCTTGTGGAATTTGTGTACAAAATAATTGATAAGTATCTGGATCATTTTGTTTTAAATCTGCAATAAGTGGTGTTTCAGTTACACCAGGACAAACTGCATTAATTCTAATATTATTTTTACATTCTTCTAGTGCGACTGACTTAGTAAGACCTAAAACTGCATGTTTACTTGTATTATATGGTACTATCCCTGGATTTCCTAAAAGTCCTGATGTAGATGAAATATTTACTATAGCACCTCCACCATTTTTATGCATGGCATTAATTTCTTCTTTACAACAAAAGAAAACTCCTCTTACATCTAAAGCAAATACTTCATCAAAATTTTCAACAGGTGTATCTATCATATTTAATGCTTGACTAGATTTTCCTGCATTATTACATGCACAATCTAATTTTCCATATGTATCTAAAGTAAATTTAACCATTGCCTTTACTTCATCTTCTTTTGTTACATCTGCTTTAAATGCAACTGCATTACCTCCAGTAGCATTAATTTCATCTGCAACTTTATTTGCAGTAACTTCATTATAGTCAACTACTACGACTTTAGCTCCTGCTTTTGCATAACATTTAGCTACTGCTTCACCTATACCTTGTCCTCCGCCTGTTACAAGCGCAACTTTGTTTTCTAATAACATAATATTCCTCCTTTATTATCTATAGTTATTATATCACATGTTAATATCGTATTTCAATTTTTATTTTATCATCTTAGCGTGTACTACTAACCTATAATTTGAATCGTTATAGCAAGTAGACAAAGTCAAAATTTTATCATCATTTCCTATATTGATTCCAAAATCTTTAATACTTCTATTTTTTACCATACTTATATAATTGATAAAAGAACTTTCACTATTAAAGTCAGATACTAAATAATCATTTGTTACTTTTGTTGTATATATAGAAAATATTTGCCAATTATAAGTTGTACCTTTAATATTTAACTCTATTTTCAAATTTTCAGGATTTGTATACCAGTTTTCATTTAATACATTTTTTAATGATCCAAACATAAGATTTCTTCCTCTTACACTATGACCATATATTATAGTATTTTTACTTATAGTATCCATATTATTTCTATAATCTGCAAATATCCAACCAGCAATATTTTCAGTTTTATCAAATGCATGATTTAAATAATAATCGTTATTATTAGTTTGAACTATAGGATAATTAATATTTGTATTTTTTACTTTAATCCAACCTATAGTATCTTCGTTTATTTTTAACAATTCATTATATACTAATTCATAATTAATATAGTATGGACTAATATATTCATTTTCCTCTTCTGTAGTATCTATTTTATTATCCTCAACTACAGTATCTTCATTAGTTAACTTATCTTTAGTTTGTTCTACGATTTCATCTATAACTTTTAAATTTACATTTATTTTGTTATAATCATTTCTTTCTTTTAATTTTAATAAAAATATTATTAATATAACTACTAAAATTAATATTAAAAATATATTTCTAATAAAAACAATATTTAATTCTTTAACATAATTTTTTTCTTTATATTGTTTTGAGTATTTTATTTTTATATTAACCTTATATTTCTTTTTTAATTTATTAAATAATGGCATATCTGAAATTATATCATTTGAAGTATTAGAATCTTCATATATAAATATAGTTATATTTTTATGATTATTCTGTTTAATCATATCTAAAAACGCTAATAAATTAGACTTATTATAACCTATAAGAACTATTTTTTTTAGATTATCGTTTTCTTTAAAGAAGTAGATTATATCATCTACATCATATTTTGTTAAATAACTATCTATAACAATCTTTTCTTTATTACACAAATCTGAATATGTATTTATATTGTTATAATTCATGAAATCACTAGTAAACAAAATTTTACATCTAGTTTTTAACATATTTTTCGGAAATCTATGAAACATTATATTAGGTAAACTGTAGCATTCAATATTATTTAAATGATTATTTTCTATAAGTAAAGAAGATATTGTATAATTTATTTCTTTGTTTTCAGAAAAAATAACTTTATCGATTTTTTCTATATTTTTTAATAGTATTAATATAGTTTCTGCTATCTCATTATTTTTTATGATGGCAGTATTTATTTCTGATTTCAATACTACTAAATTTAAGAAACTTACAATTAAATCTAAATTATTAAGAATATATTCATCTGAAAATTTAAAATTTTTAGTATCAATCACATTTGTGTTATTTAAATTGCTATCTGAAAGTGGTTTATTATATAAAGAAAATATAATATTATTATTCTTTATTAAAACTAAAATTTTATTCATTCAGTACCTCCTAACTTAATAGAAAAAAGACCTCAACAGAAGTCTCAATTTCTATGCTTGTGGAAATTTACTATATTTTTTTATTTTAATATAAGTAATTACTCCAACAACTAATACGGCCATTAAAACTACTAATATTAAATTATTTGACACACCAGTGTCTGGATTTTCAACTACATTATTTTCTACTTCTACATTTGTATAAGTTTTCATTCCATTATATATATCCATTTCAAATGAAGTAAATATAGTATGAGGATCATTTGCTTTAATAAAATCACTTTCTTCACTATATACCACATCTTTTTGAGAATACTGGATTCCATCTTTTTCAATATTAAGTTTTATATGATTATCATCTAACCATTTTTGTAGTCTTTGAGAATCATAACCTTTTATATCTACTATAGTATTTAAACAGTTATTTATCCAAATTGTATCAACAAACATTTCATATTCGTTAGAACCAACTACATATTTAATTATACCATCTTCATATGTAAAATTTGTTGTATATGTTTGACCATCTGCAGTAGTTGTAATTTTTAATGAATCTTCAGTTGACTGTATCTTTGGATTTTTTATTCCTAATTCTTCCAAACTATCTATATATTCGTTTGAACTAAATTTTTTTGTAAATTCTTCCCACGCTTGTTCTTGTGGAGTTTTTTCTGCTTCTTCTTGTTTTGTTTTTTCATCAGTTTCTTCTAGTGGATCTTCTGCTGCTTTAATACCTGTTAATCCAATAAACATAGCAACTAAAACTAAAATAAATCCTATACTTCTCTTTTTAAACATAATCACACTTCCTCTACTATGATTTTAGTTTACAATATTTTTAAAATAAAATCAACATTATATTTGTGATCATGTAAAAAATGATGCATACTTTACATCATTTTTTACATTTATTTTAAATTTTCTATCATTAAGCCTTTATAATATTTCCATGCAAGTACTCTAAAAGCTAATTTATCTATTTTATCTTCACTGATAACTCCATTACTTATAGCGTTTTTAATAGCAGAGATACTACCATTATAATCAGTAGTTATTATTAAATCATTTCCAGCAATTATTGCTTTTACAGTTGCATCATCTATGCTAGAAACTGCTGACATAGCTAAATCATCAGTTATAATTATTCCAGTAAAATCTAAATCATCTCTAAGTAAATTATGTATTTTAGGTGATAAAGATGCTGGATTATCTTTATCTATATTGCTGACAACATTATGACTTACTAAAACTGCTTCTGCACCTGCTTTAATACCTGCTTCAAATGGTTTGATGTCATTTTCTAAGATAGATTCGTATGTCCTAGTATCTACTGAAGTTCCAGTATGTGTATCTTTATTATTTCCATAACCAGGGAAATGCTTTAGAACATAAGAAACTCCTGTATTTTTACTAGATTCTATAACTTCTTTAGCATATTGTGAAGTTGTAGTAGCATCCTTTCCTATAGTTCTTTCATAAATATAATCACTAGGATCTGTAGAAACATCAACTACTGGTGCCAAATTTACATTTATACCTAAATTATGTAAAACTTCGCTTTTCTCTTTAGTATCCTCTTTAATTAAATTTAGACCACCTGAATCATATAATTCTTTTGGTGACTTAAATTTTTCACTTGTCAAATTTGGATTACTACTTATTCTTACTACTTTTCCACCCTCTTCATCTACGGCTGTCAATATAGGTACATTTGATGCATTTTGTAATGTATTGATCATATCTTTTACTTGATTTTCAGTTTTATTTTTGAAATCCTTTTCAAAGAATACATATCCACCAAATTTATATTTTTGAAGTTCTTCCTTACCATTATTTTCAGGATATCTAACTAATAATATTTGACCTATTTTTTCATCAAGTGATAAATTTTTTAATTTATTATACGCTAAATTATAATAGTCACTAAATATACCATCATCTTGCCAACTTTCAGGTAAACCGTCCTGTGAAACTGTTTCTTGCGTTACTTCATAATCTACTATTTCATAAGTTTCATCAAGTAAACCAGTATATTTTAAAATAATATTTGTGCCAACTTTTTCATCTACGACTTGTCTATCTAATTCATATATTACATTCTTATCACTTTGAGCAATAATATTATCATCACTTACTGATACTATAGATAAGTGTATTTGATTTATATTAGGCGTATTTTCTTCTTTTATATTTTCAGTCTTATTATTACTATACCTTATAAGTAAAAACAAAACTAAACATATAAGAATTACTATTATACTAAATATTATACTTTTTTTATTCATAAACTCACCTATATTATTATATATTTTTAATGCCTAAATATGCAGATAAATTTTGAATAACTAAACTACTTATATTTTATAATTTCCCTTTCATTCCTTTTAATCCTTTTATTCCATAATTACTTAATATATTACTTTCAAATGAATATATTTTATTTGATTTATTTTTATATTCTTTTATTGACATAGTAATCATGTCATCTAATAATTCGGAATATTTTTTACCAACAGGTTTCCATAGATAAAAAGATAAACTTCCTGGAATAGTATTTGGTTCATTAATATATAATTTATTATTCTTTTTATCTATTAAATAATCTATTCTACATACTCCAGACAAATTAAGTAATCTAAATACTTTTTTAGAAGTTTCTTCTATTTCTTTAGTTAATTTGTCATCTATACGCGCTGGGATTATTCTACTTGCACTTGCCATATCTTTACTTGGCATAGATTTAAATGATCCCTTCATTTTTCCTTTAGCGCCACCAATATATTTATCCTTGTAAGTTAAGAAATCATCATCACTTGTAACTTCTTCTATCGCACTTGTTTCTTGATGTGTATAATTTCCAAGTACACTACAGTTAACTTCAACTAAATTTTGTACTGCTTTTTCTACGATTATTTTAACATCATATTTTATAGCTTCTTCTATTGCTTTAGCAAGTTCATTTTCTTTCTTTACATAAGTTATACCTATACTACTACCTAATGTAGCAGGTTTTACAACGACAGGATATCCTAGTTTTCCTACCTCAGCAAATATTTTTTCACAGTCATCTGCATATTCGTTATCAAAAAACCATATATAATCTACAATAGGCAATTTTGCCTCTTTAAATATTTGCTTCATTACAACTTTATCTTGTCCTAAAGCACTTCCTAAAACTTTACTGCCTACATATGGTATTCCTATACTTTCCAAATAACCTTGTATAGTTCCATCTTCGGCATTATTTCCATGAACTATAGGAAATGCAATATCTATCTGTGTTATAACTTTTCTAAATAGTCCTTTAGTACTTTGAAGGCAAAAACCTTCTTTTGTTTTTACAAGTACTACTTGTTTAGCATATTTTTTTAGTTCATTAAAATCTTTATAAACATCTATATCTTCAAGCATAGAACCTGTATACCATATTCTATCTTTACTTATATATATAGGAACAACATCATATTTATCATGATTTATATGTTCCATTGCTTGAACTGCAGTAATTATACTTACCTCATGTTCAACAGTTTCTCCACCAAATATTACTCCTAATTTTATTTTCATTTAAACACTCTCCTATTCATTAAATAAATCTGGTAAATCGTTTTCTAGTAATACATAAGTATTGTCATCTGCTAATCTACTCATTAGAGGAAATGCATCTTTAACATCATTTAGTACAAATACATTTTTATCGTTATACTTTTTTGACATTAATCCGTCATATATAGGTTTTGTTTGATTTTTGCCTACTAATATTACATAATCACAAACTTCACTTATATATTCCCCAAATTTTTCATTTAACTCATATTGTTTTTCACCTAATTCTATCATACCAGGTGTTACAATTATTTTAGTTCCATCCATTAAATTAAGTACATCTAATGCCATTTTTGAACCTACTGGATTTGAATTATATGCATCATCTATTATATTAATATTCCCATATTTTTTAAGTTCTAAACGATGTTCTATAGTTTTTACACTACTAACTCCTCTTTGAAGTTCATTTATTTTTAATCCAAGTTCATGACCTAAAAGTATTCCTGCTAAAACATTATATACATTATGTTTTCCAAGTAATTTTGTAGTAAATGTATACTTATTTTTATCTCCTTTGAAAATACAATCAAATGTAGTTCCTTCTCCAGATAATTTTATATTTTCAGCATATAAATCTACATCTTTATTATCTATTCCTATCCACTTTACATTACAATTATTTTTAATATTATATTTTAATTGATATGGGTCATCGCCATTTAGTATTGCTAATCCATCACTAGGTAATGATTCAACTAATTCGAATTTACCCTTCATTATATTATCTCGTGAACCAAATGTTTCTAAATGTGCTTCACCTATTATAGTTATTATTCCATATTTAGGTTTTACTAATTTACAGTTTTGTTTTATTTCTCCTATTTTAAATGCACCCATCTCTGCAATAAATATATCATCAAACTTATCTAAATAATTATTTATTGAATTTATAAGTCCATATGGTGTATTAAAACTTTTTGGTGTAGCAAATGAATTAAATTTTACATTTAATATATCATTTATAATATTTTTGCTACTAGTTTTACCATAACTACCAGTTATTCCAACAACAGGTATATTCATAGATTTTAATTTTTTTACTGCTTGAAATTTATAGTGATAATAAACACATTTTTCTATAGGTTTATTTAATACATTAGCTGTCATTACAACAAAGTAATTTAAATATGTAACTAAACCTAATAAAGTATAAGCATAAACTAAATTATCATAACTAAAGTTGATTAAAAATGGTATTATCATTATTAAATACATTAAACTTATAGTAAATAATAATCTTTTAACTCTAGCAGTAATGACAAGTGGTTTTTTTACTACTACTTTTTTCTTTCTATATGTAATATATATAATTCCATAAAGAACTATAAAAGTTCCTATTGTAACTCCTATGTTAAAAAATAATGTAAGAACTAAAAGTACAAATAATATATCACTATCATAAGCTACTTTTGTTATATTTGTAATTATCCATTTAAAATATCTATTGTCATCATTATAAAAATTTTGTTGCAACATATGTAACGACCTTTTTGTTTTAAAGAAAGTAAATATTAAAAATGGTATTAAAGATATTAAAAACAACGCCATACTACACTCCTCCTATAAAGTTTTTAATTATACTTACTGTCTGATCTAATCTTTCTAAATATGCATAATGTGTACATCCCTCATACGGAATAACTGCTGAATCATTAATTAATTTTTCAAGTTCATATGCTTCTTCTATTGGAACCTCATTATCCATAGTTCCCCAAACTATTATAGTAGGACATTTTATTTTTTTTACGTTTTCTGTTATATCGAGATTAACATGTTCTACTAATATTTTTCTCATAAAGTCACTAGCATTTTTGTAGTCCCTAGAACCTATATGTCTTTTTGCAAATCCCTCAAATTTATTAAGTCCCGGTACATTTTTTAATTTTTTAAGTACCTTAGTTTTCATACTGAGTTTTTTTACTTCTTTTTTATATGGACTTCCAAATAAGATTAATTTATTAACTTCATACATACTTGCATATATTAAACTTATTTTTCCACCAAATGAATGACCTATCAATATTGGTTTTTTTATCTTAAGTTCATCTAACAGTTTTTTTATACATTCTGCATAATCATACATTGTCCATATTTTTGACGGTTCAGGACTATTACCAAATCCAGGTAAATCAACTATTATTACTCTATTATTTTTCTTTAACCTGTCTCCAACTGGTTTCATCATCTCAATATTTTGACCCCAGCCATGAAGAAGTACTACTGTATTTTCCCCTTCACCATAATCAACATAGTTAACATCCGTATCATTTATGTGCTTTAACATTATCTCACCATTATAATTATATCACAATTATATATTAAAAAAAAGAAATGTAAATATTTTTTTACA
>CANRAQ010000016.1 GCA_947628725.1 uncultured Bacilli bacterium
GTAAAAATAGAAGTAAATGGAGAAAAACCATGTAAAGGTATAATCACATTAGAAAAAGGAATGGTAACAAAAGAAACATTAGAATATTGTGAAGAAAAAATTAATATACAAGAACCAAATGAACCAGAATTAGCAGGAATGACACCAGTAATATATAAAGATAATGCATGGGTTATAGCAGATACATCTAAAGAATGGTATAACTATTATTATCAAGAATGGGCAAATGCAGTAATATTGACAGATGCAGGAAAAGGAAAACAAATAGGAGATAAACTTGATTTAGAAACAGATGTAAAAGCAATGTTTGTATGGATACCAAGATATGAATACAAAATAGATGGTAAGTACGGTAAAGGTGGAACAAGTGCGGACAGACCAGGAGAAATAGAAGTAAACTTTATAAATGGAAAAGGTACAACATCTACGAAAGGATATACAGTCCACCCAGCATTTACATTTGGAAATGATGAACTAACAGGAATATGGGTAGGAAAGTTTGAAACAAGTACAGATAAGAATAGTGCATGTTATAAAACATCAAACGCTGATAATTGTAATAATACTAATCAAGACCCATATATACTACCAAATGTAAGTTCATTAAGAAGTCAACAAGTTAGTAATCAATTTGAAACAGCCAAAAAATTTAATACACTTCTAACAAACGCAGATAGTCATATGATGAAAAATAGAGAATGGGGAGCAGTGGCTTACTTATCACAATCAAAATATGGAAAATATGGAAAAGACCAAGAAGAAGTTTATATAAATAATTGTAGTAATTATATTACAGGAGTAGCAGGAAATTCAGTAAGTGAAGTACAATCTGCAACAACATGTATGACAAATACATATAATACAGAAAAAGGACAAAAAGCAAGTACAACAGGAACAATATATGGAATATATGACATGAGTGGAGACGCATATGAAAATGTAATGGGTAATTTGAATGATGAAACAAGTGATTCAGGTTTTGCTGCAACATGGTTTAAGGATAATACAAAATATTATGATAAATATCCTTCTACTTCATGTGTGGGTGATGAATGTAAAGGACATGCATTAAATGAGACAGCAGGGTGGTATGGAGATTACGAAAACTATATCTTTCCTGGGAAACCTTGGGTACGTCGTGGAGGTCTTTTCTATTTCGATAATAAATCGGCTGGGATATTTAGTTTTAGTGTTTCTCCTGGTGATAGTAGTTATATTGATACCTCATTTCGTGTAGTACTTGCTCCAATTAAATAAAATTAGTATTACATATTTCTTAATATATTAAGATAAAACTACATAAGAGATTTAAAATTCTCTTTTTTTTGTATTTTTTTGAAGAAATTTTCAGGAAAAAAAAGGAAATCGCTATCTTTTGTAGAATAATATATATGAGGATATATAAAATACAAAGGAGGCATCATATGATAAAAGAAAAAATATATATTACTTTAAAATTTGATTTAATGGTTAAAAGGATATTTGGAAATGATAAAGATAAAGAACCAATAAAAAAATTAATAAAAGAAATATTAAATATAGAAACAGACAAAATAAAAATATTAAATTCAGAAATGATAGGAATACCATATAAAGATAAAAGAATAATAGTAGATTTAATAGTAGAATTAGAAGATAAAACTATAATAGCAATAGAAATAAATACTAATGTAGATGATGAGATAATAAAAAGAAACATATATTATATGTGTAAAAATATAAGTAAAGATCTAGGTCCAAATGAAAGTTATACAAAAATAAAAAGACATATACAAATAAACTTTGATTTTGAAGGAAAACATAGATCAGGAATAGAAAGATATACATTATATGATAAAAATATAAAAAAAGAATTATCAGATGTAATAGAAATAATAAGAATAGATGTTCCATATTTCACAAAAAAATGTTATACTAATAATATAGAAAATTTAGATAGTTTAACAAAATTTATAGGACTATTTGGAGTCAAAACGAGAGAAGAAGCTAAAAGGCTATGTGAAGGAGATGAGTGTATGGAAAAGATATATAAAAAAATAGATGAATTAAATGAAGATGAAGATGTAATAGGTGCATATGACTATGAGTTAGATAAAAAAAGATTAGCTATAGGTCAAAGAGAATTAGGAATAAAAGAGGGAATGAAGGAAGCTATTCATAAGACTGTTTTAAATATGTTAAATAAAAATATGAATTTAAATCTTATATCTGAAGTGACAGGATTATCTATTAGTGAAATAAATAAGTTAAAGTAAAACCATATCAATAAGATATGGCCTTTTTTTATTTCCCGTCTATACTAGATTTTACGAAAGAATCAAATAATGGATGAGGTCTTGTAGGTCTACTTTTAAATTCAGGATGAAATTGACATGCAATAAAATGCTTATGTTTAGGATATTCTATTATTTCAGCTAGATTACTTTGTTCATTAATACCTGAAAATACTATTCCATTTTTCTCTAATATATCTTTATATTTATTATTAAATTCATATCTATGGCGATGTCTTTCTAGTATTTTATCGGTTTTATAATCTTTGAATGCTAAAGTATTTGGTTTAATTGTACATTCATAATTACCAAGTCTTAATGTACCTCCCATGTTAGTTATTGCCTTTTGGTCAGCCATTAAATCTATTATAGGTTCAGGACATAATTCACTAAATTCAGTAGAGGATGCTTCTTTAATTCCACATACATTACGAGCAAATTCTATTACCGCTAGTTGCATACCTAAACATATTCCTAAAAATGGAATATTATTTTCTCTAGAATATTTTATTGCTTTTATTTTACCTTCTATTCCTCTGCTTCCAAAACCACCTGGAACTAATATACCTTTAGAATTTTTAAATATCTTTTTTAAATCGACACTAGGATCTTCTAGTTTTTCTGAATCTACCCAATTTATATTAACTTTAGTATTATATTTATATCCAGCATGTTTAAGTGATTCACTTACAGATAAATATGCATCATGAAGTTCAATATATTTTCCAACAAGCGCAATTTCAACTTCATTACTTAAATTATCAACAGTATCAATTAAATCTTTCCAGTATTTTAAATTTGCCTTTTTTAGTGGCATTTTAAATTGCCTTAAAATTGCTTCATCTATTTTTCCATTATAAAAATTTATTGGAATTTGATATATATTTTTAACATCTACTGCATCTATTATATTTTCAACAGGTATAGAGCAGAATAATGATAATTTATTTTTTATAGAATCACTTGTAGGGAAAGGCGTTCTACATACTAAAGCATTAGGAGTTATTCCCATATTTCTTAAATCCTTTACACTGTTTTGAGTAGGTTTTGTCTTTAATTCATTTGATCCATATATGTATGGAATAAGTGTAGTGTGTATAAAGAATGTATTTTCTTGACCTTTCTCGTATTGTATTTGTCTTAATGCTTCAATAAATGTACTTGATTCTATATCACCAACAGTACCACCGATTTCTGTAATTACAAAATCTGCACCACTAGTTATACCTGCTTCATATACTTTATTTTTTATTTCATTTGTAACATGTGGAACCATTTGTACTGTAGCGCCTAAATAGTCACCTTTTCTTTCTTTTTCTATTACAGTTGAATAAATCTTACCACTTGTAATATTAGAAGTATAGTTAAGTTCCTCATCTATAAAACGCTCATAATGACCTAAATCTAGGTCAGTCTCACATCCATCATAAGTTACATAAACTTCACCATGTTGAATAGGGTTCATAGTACCTGGATCAACATTTATGTAAGGATCAAATTTTTGCATAAAAACTTTGTATCCTCTAGATTTTAATAAAAGAGCAACAGAAGATGCAGTTATACCTTTTCCAAGTCCTGAAACGACACCACCTGTTACGAAAATATATTTTGTCATAAAAAACACCTCAAACTTCTAGAGAGTTTTGTAGGCTCTCTTAAATTATAGCACCATTATAATATCTAAATCAATATCTATAAAAAAAATTATAAAAATTTTTAAATGTTATTAGAAAAAACAAAAAAATATATTTTAAACCATATTTTATAACAATTTAAGTAACTTTATTGACTTAAAATTATATGATTATAAATTAAGAAAATGAAAATTTTTTAAAAAATTTTCAGGAAAAAAAAGGAAATCGCCTACCTTTTGTAGAATGATATATATAGGGAGGTGATAATATGAAAAAATATGAACATGTTTTGCAAGATGATTCTAAAGACTGTGGAGTTGCGTGCTTGCAGATGGTAATTAAATATTACAAAGGATATATTAAAAAAGCAAATTTAATTGAAATGACGAAAACTACGAAAACTGGAACTACCGCATATCATTTAAAAGAGGCATTAGAAAGTATTGGATTTTATTGTAAAGGTGTATCGTGCAATTTAAATGATATAAATAAAGACAATATTATATTACCGTGTATTGCAAGTGTTACAATTGATTCTAAATTTAAGCATTTTGTTGTGATTTATGAAATCAATTTTAAAAGCAGATATTTAATAATAGGTGATCCTGCAGATAAAATAAAAAAAATTACATTTAATGATTTTAGTTTAATATTTAACAATGTACTTATAATTTTTTACCCCATAAAAAATATACCATTGCAAAAAAATATATCATTTTTACAATTCATTTTAAATATTGTAAAACCAAATAAAAAAATGTTAGTCAATATAATTATTTTATCTATCTTTATTACAATATTTTCCATAATAACATCTTTTTATACTGAATATATGATAGATGCTTTAAACAAAAGATCTAATTTATTATATATATTTATCGTTTTTCTTCTTACTCATGTTATTAAAAATTTAACCGATTACTTTAGAAATTATTCTTTAGCATTTATCAATCAGAAAATTAATCTTGCACTTACATTAAATGTTTTTAAAGATATTATAAAACTTCCTTACTACTATTATAAAAACAAAACTACAGGTGACATAGTATCTCGTATTAATGATTTAGATAATGTAAGACAGATGATAAGTAAAGTAGCTCTTTCAATTTTTATAGATCTACCACTTACAATTTTATCCATGATTTTACTTTATTTAGTTAATCACATTTTATTTTTTATAGGCTTGATTACTATAATACTTTATTTTTTACTTATTCTTGTTTTCAAACCAATTTTAAATAGTCATATAAAAAATATAAAAGATAATAATTCAAGTTCTACTTCATATATGGTTGAATCGATCAATAATTTTGAGACACTAAAGGGAATACATATAGAAAATAATATTATTTCAAAATTTGAAAAGAAATATGTTATTCTTCTTAAATCAATTTTCAAATATCAAAATTTTTATTTCTTTCAGGATTTGATAAAAAATTTGATAGGAGATATATCTATAGTAACTGTTACATTTGTTGGTTGTATACTCACAATAAAAGGAGATATAAAACTTGGAACTTTATTTACATTTTTAAGCTTACTTTCCTATTTTTTAGGACCTATTAAAAATATAATAGGTTTAGATCAAACTATTAAAGATGCGAAAATATCCCTTAAAAGAATATTGGATTTGATTGACTATGATGTTAAAGAAACTGGAATAGTGGATAAATTTAAAAACGGTGATATAGAATTTAAGAATTTAAAATTTTCATTTAACAATATAAATAATATATTAGAGAATATTAATATCACAATTAATAAAAATTCTAAAGTTATGGTAGTTGGTAAAAGTGGAAGTGGCAAAAGTACATTATTTAAATTACTTATGAAATACAATTCTGTAGATAACAATTCTATTATTATAGGTGGAATAGATTTAAATAAATATACCAAAAAATCAATTGAAAATAATATAATTTATATCGGGCAACAGGAAAGTTTATTTAATGATACATTATATAATAATTTATGTTTTAAAAATAATAGTAGTGATTCTATTTTAGAAGTTTGTAAAATGTGTTATGTTGATGAAATTATAGATAGTAATTTAGGATTTAATACTTTAATAGAAGAAAATGGGTTTAATTTATCAGGTGGGGAAAGACAAAGAATAATTCTTGCTAGAAGTTTACTTCAAAGATTTAATATACTCATAATAGATGAGGCATTAAATCAAGTAGATGTAGATTTAGAAAGAAAAATACTTAAAAATTTATTTAAAAAATATAAAGATAAAACTATTATTGTAATTTCCCATAGATTAGATAATTTAGACTTATTTGATTCTTTGATGAAATTTGAAAAAGGAGTGGTCAATATAGAAAAAAATGGATAATATGGATAATATAGATATTTATAATAATTCGGCAAAGATATTTGAAAGGAAAACTCCAAAGTCAGTAATATCTTGGATTACTATTCTAATTATTTTATTTGTACTATTTATAATTATTAGTTTTATACCATTTAACATATATAAAAATTATATTGGTAAAATAATAGATAATAAAATTCCATCTAATATACAAATTAATGTTAATAAAAGTGATTTTCCAATAAAAAAAGATAGAATTTTATATATCGAAGATATTAAATATAATTATAAAATAAAGCATATTTATTCTGATAAAGTTATAATTGAACTAAAAATAGATGATAGTATAAATATAAAAGATAATTTACTTCAATTAAATATTTTATATAACAAAACTACTCTAGGTAGAATTATAATAAACAAAATAAAGAAAGGGTTTGGTTTATGAAAGATTTAACTAATAAAGAATTAAACGAAATAAATGGTGGAGGAATAAATTTAGGTATAGGTGTTTTAATAGGTGCTGGAATAACATTCTTAATAGGAGTAATAGATGGCTTTTTTAGACCATTAAAATGCAATTAGGAGTTTATATGCAAGAATTAGATAATAGACAATTACTTGAAATATCAGGTGGAGCATCTTGGTTTTCAGGTGCATTCTTTAACTCAATATCTCGTGCGATAGAAACAGTTATGAATGCTGGAAGAAGTCTTGGAAGCGCTATAAGAAGAGCAGTAAGTGGAACAATTTGCCCAGTATAAAAAAATAATAATACCAGTACTAATTTTAATAACTTTACCAATTTGGCTAAACATATTAAATTACATAGTATGTTTCCTATTAGAAGCAGGAAGAGTAGTAGGAACATGTATGAGATTAATAATGTCAGGTTCATTTTGTTTAGTATGAGAGATTAATTTCTCTCTTTTTTTTGTAAATTCCAATATATTTTTACAAAAAGTACCCTAAAAACAAAAGTTTTTCTTGTATAATTAATGATTAGGTGTTATAATACTGTTAGATTTGTGAAAGGAGGGATTATATGTCAAAGGTAATAGTTAGAAATGGTAATGTTGATGGTGCTTTACGTACTATGAAACAAAAAAATGCAAGAGACGGCCTCCTAAAGAAAGTTAGAGAAAGACAAGAAGGTTATAAAAAACCGGGAGTAAAACGTAGAGAAAAAAGAGACGAAGGTATTAAAAATACAAGAAGAAGAGAAAGAAATAATTATTAATGAGCGATTATCGCTCTTTAATTTTAGGAGATGATAAACTTTGAAAGATAAATTATTAAAAGATTTAGTTAACGCTATGAAAAACCAAGATAAAGAAACTTTAAATGTACTTAGAATGGTTAAAGGCGCTATATTACTAGAAGAAAAAAGTAGTAAGAAAGAATTTACTGATGAAGATTTTATATCAATCATAAGTAAACAAATAAAAATGAGAAAAGAATCAATAGCGGAGTTTGAAAAGGCTTCAAGAGAAGATTTAATAGAGTCAACTAATAAAGAAATAGAAATACTAAATAAATATATGCCAGAACAGTTAAGTAACGATGAAGTATTAAAAATTATAGATGATGCATTTATAGAAATAAAACCTTCTTCAGCATCTGATATGGGTAAAATAATGGGATTTGTTACACCTAAATTAAAGGGTAAAGCAGATATGAGTTTTGTAAGTAAAACTGTAAAAGATAAGTTGGCTAATTTATAAGAAAAATATTGATTATTTTTCTTTTTAACATTTATGTGTAAATAAATATTAAAAAATTTATAAATGATAGATTATTTATTATTAAATTATGTTATTATTACATAGGAAGGTGATTCAATGAGAGTTTTTACTGATCAAGAAATAGTAAGAAGAGAAAAAGCACAAAATATTAAAAATTTGGGAATAGATCCATTTGGAAGTAAATTTGAAAGAACTGATTTTGCTGGTAAAATAAAAGAAAAATATAAAGATATTGATCATGATAAATTTGAAAGTATGGAAGATACTGCAACTGTAGCAGGAAGAATTATGTTTATAAGAAAAATGGGTAAGGCATCATTTTTCTCAATTCAAGATAAGACTGGTAAAATACAAGTATATATCTCAATAAATGATGTAGGAGAAGATTCATATTCATTATTTAAAACTGCAGATATAGGTGATATAGTTGGTGTATATGGAAAAATTATGAAAACTCAAACAGGTGAGGTTACTATTAAATGTTTAAAATATACTCATTTAGTTAAATCATTAAGACCACTACCAGAAAAATTCCATGGATTAACTGATATAGAAGAAAGATATAGAAGACGTTATGTAGATTTAATCATGAATGAAGAATCTAAAAATATTGCTTTTACTCGACCTAAAATAATAAAATGTATAAGAGATTTCATGGATTCTAAAGGATTCGTCGAAGTAGAAACACCAGTACTTACAACTTTACTTACAGGTGCCTCTGCAAGACCATTTATAACTCATCATAACACTCAAAATTTGGATATGTATATGCGTATAGCGTTAGAACTTCCACTTAAAAGATTATTAGTTGGTGGAATGGAAGCAGTATATGAAATTGGAAGAACATTTAGAAATGAAGGAATGGATACAAAACATAATCCAGAATTTACTATGATGGAGGCATATCTTGCTTATTCAGATTTAGAGGGAATGATGGATTTAACTGAATCTATGTATCAAGAAATAGCGCGTAAAGTGTTTGGTAAAATGGTATATAATTGGAATGGTCACGAAATTAATTTGGAAGGCCCATGGAAAAGAATTAGTATGGTAGATTCTATTAAAGAAGTAACAGGAATAGATTTCAAAAAAGATATGTCTTTAGAAGATGCTAAAAAACTTGCGCAAGAACATGATATAGTTGTAGAAGATCATTTTAAGGTAGGACATATAATAAATGCATTCTTTGAAAAATATGTAGAGGAAACTTTAATACAACCAACATTCTTATATGGACATCCAGTTGAAATATCCCCACTTACAAAAAATAATCCAGACGATCCAAGGTTTGTAGATAGATTTGAGTTATTTATAGGTGGAAGTGAATTTGCTAATGCTTATACAGAACTTAATGATCCAAATGTTCAACTTGAAAGATTTGAATCACAATTAGAAGAAAAGAATTTAGGAAATGATGAGGCTAATGATATAGATATGGATTTCATAGAAGCCTTAGAATATGGTATGCCACCTGCAGGTGGAATAGGATATGGAATAGATAGATTATGTATGTTATTTACTGAATCAGATTCTATTAGGGATGTAATATTATTCCCAACTATGAAAGAGAGAAAATAATGAATTTATATGTTACAAGACATGGAGAAACACTATGGAATGTAGAAAATAGAGTTCAAGGTATAACTGATATTCCATTGACAGAAAAAGGTAAAAATGATGCTTATCAATTACAGGATTTAGTAAAAAAAATAAATATAGATGTAGTTATATCTAGTCCATTATCTAGGGCTAGGGAAACTGCTAAAATATTAGTTGATTCTAAATTACCTATAAATACAGATGATAGAATAAAAGAAAGAGATTGGGGTTTAAATGAAGGAGCAAGTATAGATTCTGTTGATAGATGGGACTGTTGGGATTTAATTTTAAATACGAAATTAAATAATATCGAATGTATACAAGATTTTATGTATAGAGTATCTAGTTTTATAGAAGATATTAAAATTAGATATAAGGATAAAAATGTTTTAGTTGTAACACATAGTGCAGTAATAAGAGTTATTCACTATATGCTAGGTACTATACCAGAAGATGGAGATTTATCTAAAATTGATATTCCTAATTTAAGGATATTAGAATATCATATATAAAAGTAGGAGGAAAAAATGAAAATATTATGTGTAAATGCAGGTAGTTCATCACTTAAATTTCAAGTTTATGAAATGCCTGAAGAAAAAGTTTTAATAAGTGGATATATTGAAAAAATAGGTCAAGAAGATTGCTTTTGGAATATAAAAATAAATGGAGAAAAAATTAAATCTGAAAAATATTTAAAAGATCATACCCAGGCAGTTCAAGTTTTAATAGATGAACTATTAAAAAATAATGTTGTTAGTTCACTTGATGAAATAAAAGGTGTAGGACATCGTGTTTTACATGGTGGTGAAAAATATTCAGATTCAGTACTTATAACTGATGAAGTAATAAAGGATATTGAAAATTTAACTAAATTAGGACCACTTCATCATCCAGGGAATTTGGCAGGAATACGTGCTATGAAAAAGGCTTTACCAAATGTACCAAATGTTGCAGTTTTCGATACGGCATTCCATCAAACTATGCCTAAACATAACTATATTTATCCAGTACCTTACGAATGGTATACAAAATATGGTGTTCGTAAATATGGATTTCATGGAACTAGCCACAAATATATAACTAGTGAAATGAAGAAAAGATTAAACAAGGAAGATGTAAATTTAATTATATGTCATGTAGGTAGTGGCGCTAGTATAGCATGCGTTAAAGATGGTAAATGTTATGATACAACTATGGGATTAACACCATTAGATGGACTTATGATGGGTACTCGTTCTGGTTCAATAGATCCTTCTATTTTAAAATTTGTTATGCAAGAATCAGGTAAAAATATAGATGAAATAACTGATGATTTAAATAAAAATAGTGGTTTTGCAGGAATTGCTGGTATAGCAGATTGCCGTGATGTAGAAAAATTGGCAAGTGAAGATAACGAGAATGCTATTTTAGCCTTAAGAATGTATGCTGATAGAATTGCTAAGTATATAGCAGATTATTATATAGAACTAGAAGGTAAAGTAGACTCTATAGTATTTACAGCAGGTGTTTTAGAAAACGGTTCTGAAATGAGAAAGATGATTATAGATAGATTATCTCCTTTAGGAATAACTTTAAATGAAGAAATGAACGATAAAATCGCAAGTTTTAAAGAAATTCATGAGGGTATAATAACTGATCCATATTCTAAAATAAATGTTATGGTTTTACCAACTGATGAAGAAGTTATGATAGTTAAAGACACATTTAATATAATAATAAATTAATTTATATGTGTACAATAATGTAAATGGCACTCAAAAGTGCTTTTTTCTTTTTTTAAAATAGTGTATAATGTTACTTGGTTAGAGGGTGTTTCTATGGATAATATTTTTAAGAAAATATATAAACAAATAAAAAAATATGATAAAATAGTAATTGCTAGACATATAGGTGCTGATCCTGATGCATTAGGAAGTACCATAGGTTTAAAAGAATCTATATTAAGTACATTTCCTAATAAAAAGGTATATGTAGTTGGTGCGCCAGCTAGTAAACATAAATATATAGGACAATTAGATAAATTTGAAGATAGTATGTATGAAAATTCACTTTTAATAGTTTTAGATACATCTATTAAAAAAAGAATAGATGGTGTAGATGTAGATAAATTTTCATATGTAATAAAAATAGATCATCATCCATTTGATGAAGTTTTTGCAAATATAGAACTTATAGATGATACTTCTAGTAGTGCATCACAACTTGTAGTAGAATTAATAAAAAATACTAAATTGAACATGACACCAAAAGCAGCAGAAGCCTTATTTATAGGAATAGTTGGAGATACAAATAGATTTTTACATTCCTATACCACATATAAAACTTTTTATTTAGTCTCTTATATGCTTAAAGAAACTAAAATAGATTTTACAAAATTATATGAAAACATGTACTTAAGATCTTTACATGATTTACATTTCAAAAGTTATGTAATAAATAATTTAACCATAACAGAAAATGGGTTTGGATATTTAAAAATAACTCAAGATATACTTGATGAATATAGTATAGATGTTTCAACTGCCTCTAATATGGTTAACGATTTAAATTATATTGAGGGTATGTATGCATGGGCTTTATTTACATATGATAAGGTTAATGAAAATATAAGAGGTTCGATAAGGTCTAGGGGACCAATAATAAATACAGTAGCTTCCAATTATAATGGTGGAGGCCATATGTATGCATCTGGTGTTAGAGTTGATAACTTTGATATAGTAGATAATTTAATTAAAGATTTAGATGAAGTATGTAAAAATTATAAGAAATAATAAGGAGACATTATGAAAAAAACTATTAGAGATTATGATTTATTTGGTAAAAAAGTTATAATAAGGGTAGATTTTAATGTACCAATAAAAGATAATAATATACTTGATGACAATAGAATAGTAATGAGCCTAGATACAATAAAATATGCGATAGAAAAAGGCGCAAAAGTAATTTTAATGAGTCACTTAGGTAGAATAAAAGAACAAAGTGACTGTAATAAAAATTCACTTAAAATAGTAAGTGAAAGACTAGAACAACTTTTAAATAAAAAAGTAATATTCATAAATACTACTCGTGGAAAAGAATTAGAAGATGCAGTATCAAATTTAAAAAATGGTGAAGTATTACTTATGGAAAATACTAGATTTGAAGATTTAAATGGTAAATTAGAATCAGGTAATGACGATGACTTGGCTAAATATTGGGCAAGTTTAGGAGATATATTCATAAATGATGCCTTTGGGACTTGCCATAGGTCACATGCATCTAATGTAGGAATTTCCTCACATTTAGATAATGGTATAGGATTTTTAGTAGAAAAAGAATTAAATAGTTTTAAACTTTTAGATAATCCAAAAAGACCTTATACTGTAATACTTGGTGGCGCTAAAGTAAGTGATAAAATAGGTGTTATAGAAAACCTATGTAAAGTATGTGATTATATTTTAGTAGGTGGAGGTATGGCTTATACATTTTTACAAGCACTTTCATACAATATTGGGAAATCTATAGTAGATGAAGAATCTATAGATTTTTGTAAAAAAATGTTAAATAATTATAAAGATAAAATTATTCTACCAACAGATTCTATAACTTCTAAAACTATAGGAATGAATCCTGTATTAAAAAATAATGATAATTTTGATAGTGATGATATAGGATTAGATATAGGTGAAAAATCTATAGAACATTTTATAGATATTTTAAAAGATTCTAACACTATTGTATGGAATGGACCTTTAGGATATTATGAAAATGATATATATGCAAATGGAACTAAAAGCATATTAAATTATCTAAAAGATAGTGATAAAATAGTAATTATTGGTGGCGGAGACACTGCTGCTGCAGCAATAAATTTTGGATATGAAAATGCATTTACACATATTTCTACAGGAGGAGGGGCATCTTTAGAACTTTTAGAGGGAAAAGAATTGCCTGGAATAAAAATAATAGATGAAAAAGAATAATAAAAAGCTAAATATAATTATTTTAATTATTATAACTTTATTAGTACTATATTTTTCTTTAAAAGATAATTTTTATGATACCGTAAAAGAAATAACTACAATGGATATAAAATATTTGTTATTAGCGTTTTTACTATTATTTATATTTTATATTTTTAGATCATATCCTATGTATTCATTTTGTAAAAGGGTAAATAAAAATTTTAAATTTAGAAGTGCTTTTCAATTAGTACTAAGAACACAATTTTTTAATGCAGTAACACCGTTTGCTACAGGAGGTCAACCATACCAGATATATTATTTAAAACAAGTAGGAATAGATTATGCTAAATCTACTAGTGTAGTTTTACAAAATTTTATAGTATATCAGATTGCTTTAGTTATTTTAGGCTTAATTGCGTTTATATTTAATCACATATTTGGAATATTAAAAAAAGTAACCATACTTCAAAAACTGATAGCCTTAGGATTTTTTGTAAATACCCTAGTAATAGTAATAATGTTTATAATAGCGTTCGATAAAAAAATGAATAAAAAGTTAATAAATTTAGGTATAAGTATATTAACAAAATTGAAGATAGTTAAAAATAAAGAAAAAAAATTACAAGAGTGGGATAAAAACATAAATGAATTTCATATGGGAGCAAAAATACTCCTTGAAGATAAAGTCAATTTTATATCAAATATAATATATAATTTTATCGCATTATGTTGCCTATATTTAATACCACTTTTCGTATATATTGCTATGGATGGAAGTGGTCTTAGCGCAGGAGTTACTATAATAACTAGTGCATATATAATGATTATAGGTTCATTTGTACCTATACCTGGCGGAACAGGTGGTCTTGAATACGGATTTGTTCAATTTTATAGTAATTTTATTCCAGGTAGTAAACTTTCAGCAGTTATGTTAGTATGGAGATTTATAACTTACTATTTTGGAATTATTATAGGATCTATTGCTCTTAATATGAAGAAGGTGAAGTAATGAGAATAGGTATTTTTACAGATACTTATAAACCATATATAAATGGTGTTTCTACAAGTATACTTATGCTTGAAAAAGCACTTATGAAAAAAGGCCATAAGGTATTTATAGTTACAGTTAATCCAGAAGATATGTCGTATAAATACGAAGATAATGGAAGAATAATTAGAATACCTGGTATACCTACAGGAATATATGATTATAGATTAACTACATTTTATCCAATAAAAGCAGTTAATAAAATTAAGGAGTGGAATTTAGATATAATACACTCACAAACAGAATTTGGTATTGGTACATTTGCCCGTGTACTTGCTAAACAATTAGATATACCTATCGTACATACATATCATACTATGTATGAAGATTATGTGCACTATATTACTCATGGATACTTTGATGGTCCAAGTAAAAAAATAGTAGAATATTTAACTAAGTTCTATTGTGATAAGACAATTACAGAACTTATTGTTCCAACTAAAAAAACTTATGACTTATTTAAAGAAAAATACAAATATGATAGAAATGTATATATAATTCCAACGGGTATAGAAGTAGAACGCTTTTATAAAGAAAAAGTCGATGTAAAAAAGGTAGAGGATTTAAAGAAAAGTCTTGGAATAAATAAAAATGATATAGTAATACTTTTTATAGGTAGAATAGCATCAGAAAAAAATATAGATTTTTTAATTAATAATCACTCATCAATTTTAAAGAAAAATAAAAATTGTAAGTTAGTTATAGTAGGAGATGGACCAGATCTAGAAGAATACAAAAAATTAGCTATTAAAAATAAAATAGATAAGAATGTTATATTTACTGGAAAAGTTCCATATGATAATACTCCTTTATACTACAATATAGCTGATATATTTGTAACTGCATCACTTACAGAAACACAGGGGCTTACTGTAATTGAGGCTATGGCAGCTTCACTTCCTGTAGTTGCAATTAATGATGAATCATTTAATAATGTAGTAATAGATGATCTTACAGGATATTTATTTAAGAATAAAAAAGAATACTTAATTAAGATGACTGAACTTGTAAACAATAAAGAAAAAAGAGAAATGATGAGTAAACAGGCAAGAATAAATTCAGAAACTCATTCATCTAAATATTTTGCAGAGAGAGTTTTAGATGTATATAAAATTTGTTTAAAAGGAAGAAAATTAAAGAAAAATAAAACATTTTTCTCTAGATTAAAAGAGACTGTAAAAAAAGGATTAATTGGAAAATAATTAAGACCTACAAAATTCTAAATTTTTCGACATTTGTCGACAAAACTAGATAAAATAAACTCTAGATTGCTGTGTGCTTTGTGTTGTATAATTATTCTAGAAAGAAGGTAATTATGAACAAGATACGAGTTCTTATGATAGATGATAATGTACAATTAATTGAAGCAGTAAAAGAATATTTTAAAAGTAGTAATTCAATAGAAATATCTAGTGAGGCATATGATGGAGTAGAAGGACTAGAAAAGATAGAAAAAGAAGAATATGATGTAATTTTATTAGATTTAATTATGCCTAAAAAAGATGGATTATATGTTTTAGAACAAATGAAACAAAAAAATATAGATAGAAAAATAATAGTCACTACTAGTTATAATGCTACTGAGGTAATAAGAGAAGTATCAGATTATGGTGTTAACTATTATATGTTAAAACCATTTGAATTTAATGATTTAGAAAAAAGAATTTTAGATATGTGTAATAAGAAAAAAGAAGGAAAAAATATAGATTTACATTATAATAATATACAAATTTCTATAACTAAAATATTACATGAACTTGGAATACCATCACATATAAAAGGATATCAATATATAAGAGATGGTGTAGGTTTAGTATTTGATAATCCTGAAATGATTGGTGGAATAACAAAAGAATTATATCCAGAACTTGCTTCTAAATTTGATACTACTGTATCAAGGGTAGAAAGAGCAATAAGACATGCTATAGAAGTAAGTTGGAATAGAGGCGACTGGGATTTAATGGAAGAAATATTTGGTAATAGTGTAGATATAGATAAAGCTAAACCAACTAATTCAGAATTTATAGTAACAATTGCTGATAAACTTAGATTAGATTATCATAAAGTAAGATAAAAATGCAAGAATTTAAAAATTTTGAAAAAACACTTGCATTTTTTTTTTTTTGATATTATGGTAGTGGATGATAGGAGAAGTAGATATATATGAATAAAAAAGCATTCACATTAATAGAGTTACTAGCAGTAATAGTAATATTAGCCTTAATAGCCTTAATAGCAGTACCAAT
>CANRAQ010000017.1 GCA_947628725.1 uncultured Bacilli bacterium
TTTATGTATTTCTTTTATTTTTTCTTCTATTTTTTTACCATATTCTATAGATTCATCATAGACAAATTCTAGATTTGGTATTTGTCTTAAGTCTATTCTATCCATTAATTCTTTTCTAATAAAACCTTTAGCACTTTTAAGTGCTTTTAAAGTTTCTATTTTATCTCCTAAAGTTGTAAAATAAACTTTAGCATAACTTAAGTCACTTGTTGTATCTACAGCAGTGATTGTAACAAACTTTATATTTGGATTTTTTACTTCATTAAATATTATATAACTTATTTGTTCTTGTAAGTTATCATTTATTCTTTCAATTTTTATAGACATTATTTTTTCTCTACCATTTCGTATGCTTCTATAATATCTCCAACTTTTATATCGTTAAAGTTTGTAACAGTTATACCACATTCTAATCCTTTTTTTACCTCTTTTACTTGGTCTTTTTCTCTTTGAATAGAATTAATTTCACCATCATATACTACTGCACTATCTCTTAATACACGAACTTTAGAGTTAGATTTTATTACACCATCTAACACATAACTTCCTGCTATAGTACCAACTTTTGAAAATTTAAATAATTGTCTTACTTCTGCATTTCCAATTACTTTTTCTTCATATACTGGGTCTAGCATACCCTTCATAGCAGCTTCCATATCTTCAACTGCTTTATAGATTATATCGTATAATCTTATTTCAACACCTTGTTCTTTAGCATAATCTCTTATAGAATTATTTGGTCTTATGTTAAATCCTATTATAATAGCATTTGAAGCGTTTGCTAAAACTATATCGGATTCTGTTATTGCTCCTACACTACTTCTTAGTACTTTAACTTTAACACCTTCAACTTCTATTTTTTCTAAAGAATTTTTAACTGCTTCTGCACTACCATTTACATCAGCTTTTACAATGATATTTATTTCTTTTATTCCCTCTTGTATTTTAGAAAATATATCTTCAAGAGAAACTGTACCTTTAGAATTTTGTTTTAAATGTTGTTCTGACTTTCTTGCTTCACCAATGCTGCGAGCCTGTTTTTCAGTTTCAAATGCCATAAATTTATCTCCTGCACTTGGAGTATCATTAAGTCCTGTTATTTCAACTGGTTGACTAGGATAAGCTTCTGTTATTTCTTCACCTTTATCATTTTTTAGTGTTCTTATTTTACCATAAGTTGTTCCAACAACTACAGGATCACCTAATCTTAATGTACCATTTTGTACTAATACTGTGACTATTGATCCTACATGCTTATCTAATCTTGATTCTACTACACTACCACTTGCATATCTAGATGGATTAGCTCTATAATTTTGCATTTCGGCAACAAGTAATATATTATCTAAAAGTTCTTCTATACCTGTTCCATTTTTTGCACTAATGTTAGTATATATAGTATCTCCACCCCATGCATCAGGTGTAAGTCCGTATTCGGCAAGTTCTGTCATGACTTTTTCTACATTTGCGCCAGGTTTATCTATTTTATTTATAGCAACTAAAATAGGTACTCCAGCAGCTTTAGCATGATCTATAGCCTCTTTTGTCTGAGGCATTACTCCATCATCTGCAGCAACAATTATTATTACTATATCAGTAATAGATGCTCCACGAGCCCTCATTTCAGTAAATGCAGCATGTCCTGGAGTATCTATAAAAGTTATTTCTTCACCTTTTACTTTAACTTGATATGCACTAATCGCTTGAGTTATACCTCCAGCCTCTCCTAATGCTACATTAGTTTTTCTTATAGTATCTAATAATGTTGTCTTACCATGATCTACATGTCCCATTATAGTTACTACAGCAGGTCTTTTTACTAAATTTTCTTCTTTATCGTTAACTACAAAATCTTCAAATTTAGTTTCATCTATTATTTGTTGTCTTTGTAATTTTTTACCATATTCATTTACTAGTAATTCAGCATTATCAAAATCAACTTTATTATTTACAGTTGCAAGTATACCAAGAATAAATAATTTTTTTATTAATTCATTAGGTTGTACTGATAATGCCTTTGCTAAATCTGATATAGTCATTCCATCTTTATAAGTTATAATATTTTCATCTACTATAGGACTATTACTAATAAGTTTTTCCTTATTTTTGTACATTTCCTTTTTCTTTTTAGCAAGTTCTTTTTTACTTACTCTATTTTTATTTAATGTGTTTACTTGTTTCTTTTGCATAGAACTATTTGAAGAATTTTCTTTCTTTTTATTTTCTTTCTCAATTAATTCTTCTTCATATATAAGTTCTTCATCTTCATCTGCTACTATTGAGTTATCAAGTTCTGTTATTGCTTCCTCATCTAACTCATCTGTTTCATCAGTAACTGGTATATTTAATTTTTTACATAAATTTAATATCTCAACTACTGTTTTATTAACATCTTCCGCATATTCTAATACGCTCATCATAAGTAACACCTCTTTCTATATTTTTCTAAAATTAACTCCTGCCTCCATTAAAAATTGTCTTGATAGTTCATCATTATAATCTTTATCATATACTATTTCATTTATTCCTGAACTGACAAGTAATTTTGAACATATATGGCAAGGAAAAGTTGTTATGTATGCTATTGAACCATCTAGAGATATTCCATTTCTTGCAGCCTCACTTACAGCAAGTTGTTCTGCACATATAGCTCTACAAACTTCTCTTCTTTCTCCATGTGGTATATTTAATTTTTCTCTTATGCATCCCATTTCTGCACAATCGTTAATACCACCTACCATATTGTTATAACCTTGAGCAACAATTTTTCCATTTTTTACTATAACTGCACCAACTTTTGCTCTTAGGCATGAAGATTTGCTTGCTTGCTCATATGCTTGTTTCATATAAAATTCATCCATAATTCACCTATAAATTTATTTTAATTTCTTTATTGTTTTCTTCATATTTTTTATATTTTATATTGCATGTATCAAGCATATATTTAGCAGCCAAATTTTCTTTTGTACCTTCATACTTATCACTTAAGTAAACTATGTTATCAATTCCAGATTGAATTATTATTTTAGCACATTCGTTACAAGGGAATAATGTAACATATAATGTACATCCTTTAACACTATTTTTAGAATTTAATATTGCATTAAGTTCTGAATGACATACATAGGGATATTTAGTATCTAAATATTCTCCTTCTCTATCCCATTTCATATCTTTATCATCATCAAATCCTATAGGTGCGCCATTATATCCAACAGATACTATCTTATTATCTTTATCTACTATGCATGCACCTACCTGAGTGTTAGGATCTTTACTTCTCATTGCTGATAATAATGCAATTCCCATAAAATATTCATCCCATGTCAAATAATCTTTTCTTTTCATTAAACACCAACTTTACTTCTTAATTCATCGTATATATCATCTGGTACTTCAATTTCTAATTTTTTATTTAATATTTTAGTTTTTTGTGCTTTATTTATAACTTCTGTATCTTTCTTTAAATATGCACCTTTTCCATTAACTTTACCTGTTAAATCTACTACTATATTTTTTTCAGGAGTTCTAACAACTCTAATTAAATCTCTTTTTTCTAATTTTTCACCTGTTATAACACAAGTTCTCATAGGTATCTTCTTCATAATCCACCTATTCCAAAATACTTATACCTGATTCACGTACTTGTTCAAGTGTTTTAATTTCTAGATTATAATGAGTTAAACGACTAGCTAATTTAACATTTATACCTTTTTTACCAATAGCTAAACTTAAATTTTTATCGTCAACTACTACCATAGTTTCTTTAGTTTTTTCATCTAAAATATATATTCTTAAATCTTTAGCTGGTGATAAAGCGTTTTGTATAAACTCAACTGGATCTTTAGAATATTTTACTATATCTATTTTTTCTCCACCAAGTTCATTTAGAATATTAGCAATTCTTGTTCCTCTTTCTCCTATACATGCACCTATTGGATCTACATTACTATTTTCTGAATAAACAGCAATTTTAGTTCTATTTCCTGCTTCACGCGCTACACTATAAATAAGTACAGTACCATCACTTATTTCAGGTATTTCTAATTCAAATAATCTTTTTATAAATCCATAATGTTTACGAGTTAAAAGTATTAAAGCTCCTTTTGAATTAATATCAACTTTATTTATATATACTTTTATATTAGAACCCATCTTGATAGTTTCTCCTGGAATAATTTCACTTTTTGGAAGTAATCCTTGAGTTTTACCTAAATCTATATAATAGTTTTTCTCATCTTCCATCTCAACAGTTCCACTCATTAATTCATCTTGTTTTTCACCAAATTCATTTGCGATATTATTTCTTTCTGCTTCTCTTACTTTTTGTATTATTACTTGTTTTGCAGTAGCAGCAGCTACACGGCCAAATTTTTGAGGTGATACTTCTTCTTCTATAGTTTCACCTACTTTAATATCTGGATCTATTTTTTTAGCATCTTCTAAAGTAATATGAATCTTATCATTGAATACAAATGGTTTATATCTTAATTCTTCTGGTAAATCCTCTAATTCTTCATCCTCTAACTGTTCATCTGTTAAAATTTCTTCATCTGCTATAGGTATATTATCCTCATCTAAAGATTCTTTATGCTTTTTATCTAAAACTACTGTTTTATATGAGAATAATTTAAACCCATAATTATCTTTATCAACCTCTACTCTTACATTAGATAACCCTGAATGTTTCTTATATGCACTTGTAAGCGCTAAAACCATTGCATCGAATATATAATCTTTATCCATTCCGCGTTCTTCAAGTAATTCTAATGCTTTACTAAATTCGTTTGTGTTCATATTATTCACATCCCTTCTCTTTTGAACAAACATCTAATATATAACTATCCTCTATGAAATCAACTGAATCTAATATAGGATCTATTATATGAGTTACATTTACACAATCTTCTATATCAATTATTCCATTTTTATCGATTACTACTCTAAGAAAATAATTTCCATCTTCTTTTACATATAGAACATCATCTAAAATATATCCTTTACTACATATAGGATTTTCTATTAATTCTTTTACTTTGCCTACAATATCCATAATACCTCCAACTAATTTAAAGAGTGGGTTTTTTTACCCACTCTCGAATGTCATAAAAATTCAAGCAATATAATTATAACATAATTTTTTTGTTTTTGAAACTTTTTTTATATTTTTAGTAAATTTTTTGATATAATAATTAATAGTATGGAGGTTATATGAGTAAAGATAATAGAAAAAATCTAGTAAATATTTTAACAGGTTTTGGAGTTATATTATTTTATTTAATTGCAACTTCTTTTCCTGAATCTTTATTAATGCTTTTTAATATAGATTATTCTAATCTTAGTTTAGCATTTAAATCTATATATTTAATATTGTATGAAGCATTAATAACACTTGTAATAATATATGTATATAGGAAAGATGTTATACCTAATTTTAAAGATTTTATTAAAAATAATATTAAATACTTTAAAAAATATATTAAATATTGGTTTATTATGTTAGGTCTTATGATGCTTAGCAATCTAATAATAATAAATTTTACTTCTACTGATGTATCTAATAATCAACAAATAATAGTTGATACACTTAAATATGCACCTATTTATACTTTCATAGTAAGTGTATTAATTGCGCCTATATTAGAAGAATTAGTATTTAGATTATCATTTAGAAAAATTATAAGTAAAAATAATATACTTTATATAATTATTTCTGGATTAATATTTGGCTCAATGCATGTAATAGGAGACTTTAATTCCATAATTGATTTATTATTCATTATCCCTTACAGTATTCCAGGATTCATATTTGCATATATCTATTCTAAATCTAATAATATATGTATTTCAATGAGTATACATTTTATCCATAATGGTATAATGATGTCATTACAAATATTATTGATGTTACTCTTATAAAAAATAAAGGCTATTAAAATAAATTAATAGCCCTTTTTTTAGGTATAAACCTATTCCATCATATCGTCTAGTTTTTTATTAACAGATTTCATAGCTTCGTTAGCTATATCCTCTATTTTTTGCATTACTGGCTCACTATATTTTTGGTATGCAAGTACTGCACCTGCACCTATTGCCATAAGCATTATTGGCTTTGCAAATTTCATATTATCACCTCACTAGAAATATGATCGTATATATTTCTATATACATTTTTATTTTTTTTCATTTTTTAATTTTTATTCAAATAATTAATTAATCTATCTTTTAAAGTAGTTTTTCTTAAATATTCATTATTATTTCTAATTGAGTACATAAATGCATTTGCTTCACCTATTATTATAAGTTTTCTTTTAGCTCTTGTAACTGCTGTATATATTAGTTTTTTATAAAGCATTTTTCTATAATTTGAACTAACTGTAATTATAACTAAATCAAACTCACTACCTTGACTTTTATGTATACTTATAATATATCCGTGCTTAAATTTATTAAAATCTTTAGAAGTATACGTAACAATAACTCCATAATAATCTATTGTTATCTCAATGCCACCACTTTTTCCTTTATAATCTATATTACTTATAAATCCAATATCACCATTGAATACATTTTTATCTGGGTCATTTACAAGTTGTAAAATTTTATCGTTTTCTCTATAAATAACATCTGCATACTTTATTTCTTTTTTTCCTACATCGCTTGGATTAAAAACATCCTGAAGTACTTTATTTATATTATCTATTCCATTTATTCCAGCATACATAGGAGCCATTATTTGTACTTTTTTATAGTCATATCCTTTACTTATAAATTTTTTACTTATATTTACTAAACTTGGTAATATAGAATCACTAGGACACTCTAAAAATTTATAATCATCTTTAGAAATTAAAAAATCTTCATCTAATGTATCATTTTTTATTTCATTAGCTAAAATTGGAATATAACTAGTATCATCTTGCCTATATAATAAGTCAAGTTCTACTGTATCAACTATATCACTATCTATTAAATCTTTTAAAACATTACCAGATCCAACACTCGGTAATTGATTATAATCACCAACTAATATTAGTTTAATATTGTTAGTTAGTCCCTTTAAAAGACTCGACATAAGTCTATTATCGATCATACTTACTTCATCTACTATTATTAAATTAGATAAATCTGGATTATACTCGTTTACCATAAATTCATCTATATCTTTATTCCATTTTAAAAATCTATGTATAGTAGTTGCTGGCATATTTGTAGATTCACTCATTCTTTTACTTGCCCTACCAGTTGGAGCAAGTAAAGCAATGTTGTTTATGGCATCTTTTTCATTTAACTTATTAATATTTTTATATATCTCTACTATTGCTTTTATTATAGTAGTTTTACCTGTACCAGGTCCACCTGTTATTATTAATATATTATTTTTTAAAGCTTTTAATATAGCTTCTTTTTGTTTATCACTATATTCTATTTTAAAACTATCCTGAAGTTTTAGAATATGCATATCTATATTTTTATAATCAGATATTGGTTTATTGATTAAATAATTAACTTTTTCTGCTATAAATTCTTCAGACTCATACTGTTCAAAAATATAATATCTATCTTCCTCTATTTTTATTTTTAATTCGCCATCTAAAGAACTTATTGCCTCATCAAATAAATTTGAATCTATATCACATTTTAAATAATAAGATAGTGCTTCATATATTTCACCATATGATAAATAAGTATCTCCTTTTTTAAAGCACAATTCTTTCATTATATAAAAAATACATGATTTAATTCTATCTAAATTATATATATCTACATTTTGTTCTAAAGCTATTTTATCAACTTTTATAAATGTTAATCCATCTACATCATCTATAAGTCTATATATATTATTTTCAATTATTCTAATAGTATTACTTTTATATGTATTATATATACTTAAAGAATCTTGCATAGAAAATCCCATTTCTGTAAGTTTTAAAATTATTTCATGAGATTCTTCATATTTTATTAATGTATTATAAATTAAATCTATCTTTTTTTCAGATAATTTAGGTACTGTATAAAGACATGTTTTATCTTTTAATATTAAGTCTATAGCATTCTCACCTAATTTATCTACTATGCGTATAGCCATTTTTTCACCTATACCACTAAATAGATCACTAGATAAAAATTCTATTACGCCATCTTTATCTTCCGGTTTTATTCTTTCATATTCACTTACACTATATTGAAATCCATATTTAGGATGATTTACTATCTCGCCATACATCGTATATTTTTCGTTTTCGTTTATATCTGCAAAATATCCTGTAAAAGTAATAGTTTTATTAATATATTCTTTCATTTCAATTATATTAGTATCAGTGACTTTTAAAAGTCCTATAACATAGCCTTTGTCACTTCTAAATATAGTTTGTTTAAATATTCCTTTTACAAAATCTTGCATACGAGTCACCAATAAATATTTTATCATAAAAGAAGCAATATTCAAAGTGTATGAATATTGCTTTTAATGAATTCTAATACCTCGTTAACTGTATTATTAAAATTGTTAAAATCTACATTAAACCAGTTGATGTTCATCTGGTTATTAAACCATGTATATTGTCTTTTAGCGTAATGTCTACTTCTTTTCTTTATTAATTCAAGAGATTCTTCTAAAGACATATTATTATCAAAATATTCAAATAATTCTTTATATCCTATAGGTGTAAGTACTGCCTTATTTCTTATATTTGTTTTATATATATTTTTAGCCTCTAAAATTAATCCTTCATCTACCATCTTATCTACTCTTTCATTTATTCTATTATATAAAATATCTCTAGAAGTAGTAAGTCCAATAAATATTGTATCATATAAAAGTTTATCAGTTTTTTCTTTTT
This sequence comes from uncultured Bacilli bacterium, assembly GCA_947628725.1. Classification (GTDB taxonomy): domain Bacteria; phylum Bacillota_I; class Bacilli_A; order RF39; family UBA660; genus UMGS1613. The sequence goes on from CANRAQ010000017.1 coordinate 8,844, forward strand.
CACTTAATGGTTTATTATTATTGTAAAAGTAATTTAATGATCTTTCTATCCTTTTTCTATTATTTGGATGAATATCAGTATTAGGGTCTATATTTTTAAGCATATTATAAAGTTGTTCATTACTGTAATTTGAATAATCTTTATTAGATATTTCTTCTTCAAATTTATAGTCATATAAGGTTGCTTTTATATATAAACCAGTTCCACCTACTAATATAGGTGTTTTACCTCTACTTATTATATCATCTATACACTTTCTACAATCTATTTGATAATCATATACATTATAATCTTCATCTATGTTTTTTATATCAAATAGATGGTGAGGAATTCCTTCTTTTTCCTCCTCTTTTACTTTAGCCGTTGCAATATCCATAGTTTTATATACTTGTGTACTATCAGCATTTATAATTTCACCATTTAATTTTTTTGCAAGTTCTATACTTAATTTAGTTTTACCTACTCCTGTAGGTCCTACTATTACTATTATCTTCATATAAAGCACCTTCTATTTGTTTAAATAAATCAAAACAATATGTGATTAGTGGTTGCATATTTTCTAACTCTATATTTAAAATATTAAAGACATCCCTTATAGATAATTTATCAAAATTTTCATTTATATATTTAATCTTAATATCATTTAAATGTGGTTCTTTTAATAAATTTATAGCTACTATACCACCTATCAAATATGATACATCGTATTCAAAATCATATACTAGTTGTCCTAATTCTTCACTATCACGAAAAGATAAAATATCTTCTATATTATAACTGTATAAAGCACGATATTCATTGATAAATTCTATGTTATCTTCAGTTATATTTCCAGTATTATTATATATATCTAATATAGAACTTGAATACATAACATTATTTGCTGCATCACATGTGTTTTCCATTATATCACATAAGGTTTTATAATAATTTTCAATCCCATACCCTTTTTCATTAATAAAAAGATAATATCTTAATTCCATATAGAAAGATATAAGTTCAGTAAATATTTCCCTCGATGCACTTTTTTTGTTACTATTTAAAAAGTGAAAAAATTCATGAACTAAAAATGCTATATTTTAATGGTACATTGACATTTATTGGTTCTTTTTCTTCAATACAGATAGGCTCATCTAATCTATACGGGTATTCATTTATATTATCAATGTGGAATATATCAAAAGTACCATCGTTTAATGATTTATCAAATATAGTTAAATACTTTTCATCCATAGATAATAAAAATTCTCTCACTAATTTTATATTAGTTTTTAAATCCATTTGATCATATTTAATAAAATCACAATTTATATCAAAATATTCATTAAATCCATATAAAAATTCAAGTGATGTAGAAGATATTGGATAAATCATATCTAACATATTAGGATCAAATTGTTCTAATCTTTTTAAAGAGTCTATTATATATTGCTCATTTTCTTCTTTATAATTTTCCATAAACACCTACTTAATAAACATACTGTCACCGAATGAGAAAAATCTATATTCATTTTCTACTGCTACTTTATACGCATTCATAATATTTTCTTTTCCTGCAAGCGCGCTTACAAGCATAATAAGAGTACTTTTAGGTAAATGAAAATTAGTTATAAGTGAATCAATTGCTTTAAATTTATATCCGGGATAGATAAATATTTCAGTATTACCACAACATTCTTTAAATTCTCCATATAGTGACATAATTGTTTCTAAAGTTCTAGTAGAAGTAGTTCCGACACTTATTATTCTATTTCCATTTTTTTTGGCTAAATTTAGTTCATCAGCAACTTCTTTTGACATCTGATAAAATTCACTATGCATTTTATGTTTAGTAACATCTTCTACCATGACAGGTCTAAATGTTCCAAGCCCTACATGTAGTGTTATATATAATATTTTTACTCCTTTTTTTCTTATGTTTTCTAATAACTCATTTGTAAAATGTAATCCTGCTGTAGGCGCTGCTGCACTTCCCTCGTTTTTAGCGTATACAGTTTGATATCTATCTTTATCTTTTAGTTTTTCATGTATATATGGTGGAAGAGGCATCTCACCTAATTCATCTAATATTTCATAAAGAATTCCATCATAAATTAATTCAAATTCTCTTATTCCATCTTCTTTAACTTTTACACATTGTGCTTTTAACTTATCAGAGAAATTAACTACTGTACCTATTTTTATTCGTTTTGCAGGTTTAACTAAGCAACTCCAAACATTATTTCCTAAATCTTTTAACATTAATATTTCTATCAATGCATTAGTTTCTTCTTTAATACCATATAATCTTGCAGGTATAACTTTAGTATCGTTTAATACTAATACATCATCTTTTGATAAATAGTTAATTATATTATTAAAATGTTCATGTTTTATTTCACCAGTTTCTTTATCTAATATAAGTAATTTAGAAGAATCCCTTTTTTCAAGTGGAGTTTGCGCAATTAAATGCTCTGGTAAATAATAATCGAAATCTTCTGTTTTCATAATTGGTCACCTACATAATGTAGATATTATATCATTTAAATTTTTTCTTTACAAGTAAATTTTCCAAAAAATAAAGATAGTGTAACCTATCTTCTTTTAGATACATCATTAGTCATATATTCTACTAATGCTTTTTTAATTTCTGCTCTTTTATTTCTATATTCATCATATAGTCTTAATCTTTCCTTTGGTGTATGTGACATATATTCTGTATGTACTTTAAATAAAGCCACCTTTGCTTCTTCTTCTGTCATATATTATATTCTCCCCCTATCATGCTATATTTTAAAAATTTTTCTACTAATTCAAATATTTCTTTATCCCTTTGTGACTTAAATACTGAGTGTGTCAAACCATCTACATATACTATTTTTTTTACTTTAGACTTAACACTATCATAAACATACTTTGAAGACGATATAGGAACTAAATTATCGTGTTTTCCCTGAATGATTAAAATTGGACAGGTTATATCTTTTGGATAATTATAATACTCTCTTACTAACTTCATAAATTCTTTAGTTGTAGTTATATTTAATTTCAAAATTCTACTAATAATCTCATTACCCGTATAATCTTTTATTAATTCAGGTGTATGTTTTAAAGATTCACCAATATCTAAGCCATGTGAATTGTTGTATAAATACTGAAAAGCAGGCGCTGCAAGTACTAATTTTTTAACTTGCTTATATTTTGTAGATAAATATGAAGCAATTACTCCTCCCATACTATGACCTATTAAATATATAGTAGTATAGCCTTCATTAATTAGCCATTTTAGTTTATCTTCACTGTAAGTTATCCACTCTGTATATTTAACTTTACTTAAATTTTGATCATGTCCTGGGAGTGTAAATTGAAATACATCAAAGCGACGATTTAACTCTAGATAGTTTGCTAAATTCTCTTCATCATATGTTCCACCAGCAAATCCATGTATAATTAAAACGGCACTTTTTAATATCATAATATCTATTCTCCTATACAATTAAATTATAGCATATGTAAATTTACGAGTAAAGAAAAAAATCAAAATTACTTCTGATTTTTAATCTATTTTTACTATCTTAACATCATATGTTCCATTTGGGCTATCTACTGATACTATATCATTTTCTTTTTTACCAATTATTGCTTTAGCAATTGGGGATTCATTTGATATTTTATTAGTAAATGGATCTGCTTCTTGACTACCTACTATTAAATATTGTTCTGTTTCTTTATCATCTACATATTCAATAGTAACTTTTGAACCAACTGTAACTGTATCAGAATCTGTTTTAGTAATAACAATTGCCCTTTCAATCATAGTCTCTAAATCCTTAATACGAGCCTCTACTACTGCTTGTTCTGTACGAGCAGCATCGTATTCAGCATTTTCACTTAAATCTCCTTGAGCTCTAGCATCTTTTAATGCTGAAATAACTTCAGGTCTTTTAACTAATTTTAACTCTTCTAATTCTTTTTTTATCTCATCTAACCCTTCTTCAGTTAGATATAATTCTTTTTTATCTGCCATAAACATTCACCTCATAATTTTATTTCTATAAACAATCAAAATAATACTACATAATTTATATTTTGTCAATGAATTTTAATCATATTTTATTCTTAACATATCATCCTTATCTATTTTATCCTTTATAATTAATTTTACTACTTGTTTAGGATGATTAACTATATCGATTAATTGATTATCTTCATCGAATATTTTATTTATTTTATAATTAATTATATCATGATTTGGCCCAAATATTTCTATTTTATCTCCAACTTTAAAATAATTTCTTTGTTCAATAGTTGCAATATTATTTTTTTCATCATAATCGAGTACTATACCTAAAAAATCTTGATTGGATATTTCTACTCTACCATTATAATAACTACAACTATTATCGTAAACATTATTAAAAAATTGTGGTACTGAGTCTCTATTTGCGCATCTTCTAAGTATTTGCTCTAATTTTTCATCATATTTATATTCACCATTATAATATGCATCTATCACTTTTCTATATACTGATACTGTTGTTGCAATATAATAAATTGATCTCATTCTTCCTTCTATCTTGAATGAAGTAATACCCATATCTATCATATCTGGTATATATTTTAACATGGATAAATCTTTAGAACAAAAAGTAAACGGTTTATCTCCTTTTATTATTTTTTTAGATTCACTTAACAAATCAAAATCCCATCTACATATTTGACTACATCCACCTCTATTGGCATCTCTATTTGTTAAGAAATTGGACATTACACATCTTCCACTATATCCAGCACACATCGCACCATGTATAAATGTTTCTATTTCAATATCTACATTATTTAATATTTCCTGTATTTCTTCTTTAGTACATTCACGCGCTAACACTATTCTACTTACTCCTAAATTTTTCCAAAATTTAACAGTTTCTATATTAAGTGTACTTGCTTGTGTGGATAAATGTACTTGAATATTTGTATTTTTTAATGCCCTTCTTATTATTGCAGGGTCACTTGCTATAATCGCATCTACTTTACAATTTTCTAATTCCTTTAAATAATTATCTATATATTTTAATTCTTCATTGTGTATAACTATATTTACTGTTACATAAACTTTTTTATTTAAGTTATGGGCATAAGTTGTTGCCTCTTTTATATCTTCAAAAGTAAAGTTTTTAGCATTAGCTCTTAAACTTAATAAAGGTCCACCTATATATACGGCATCTGCTCCATATTTTAAAGCAATTTTTAGTCTTTCTAAGTCTCCTGCAGGAGCAAGTAATTCACATTTATTTTTCATTGTTCTTCACCTTATAAATTGTACTTTTATTTAAGAAACCTTTATCAGTATTTAAGCAACTATCAATCTTTTCTTTATATTCTAAAACATTATCTTCATTAACAGTTTTAAATAATTTTATAATTTCTATAAAAAGGTTTATATCTATATTAAAACTATTCAAAACTACATAGTCTACATTTACTTTTAAATACTCATCTATCCCATTTAATATATGTGATGAGTAACAAATAGTTCCTATTTCATTATCAATTATAGGATAACAATTTTCTTCTTTTTCAATATAATTAATTTTAGAATCATCTTTTAATGAAAAGTTATTTAAATAATTCTTGACTATGTGCCTTTTAGATGCAAACATAGGTAGATATCCAAACAAATTTAACATTAATTTGCTATTAGTATTTTTTGAAATATCATTTACTTCATCTATAGTTATATCACTAGATAAATATGTGTATTTAGCGCCCATATCATTCCAAAAATTTATTGTATCATAGTTAGTAGTAAAATGTTCTTGTGACCACACTAATTCATAATTTAAATTTAGATTATTAAATATATTAAGTAAACCTATATCATAAAATATTACACCTTTTATATTATAGTTGTTAAGTTCTATTAGAATATTTCTTACTAAATCTAGTTCACAATTATTTAAATTTTTATTTATAGCAACAAAGATTTCCTTAGTTTTATATTTATCTAATATACTTAAATCATTTATCTCTAAATTAATATTAATACTTAAATTTTTTATTCCAATTATAAATCCATCTATAATATTTAATGATTTATCTATTTCTTCAAAACTAGATGGAATTGTTATAATTTTTTTCATACATCATCACCTAGAAAAAAAGCGTCCTAAGACGCCTTAATATTAGCATATAATATGCATTTTGTCAATCGACTATTTTTCATCCTCAGGACATGTCTGTGCACTATTAATATTATTTAAATAATGACATTCATATCTACCGTTTACATTTGTTTTAAAATATTCACTACCATCACATTTATTGTTAATAAAGCAACTTAAGCAATCTCCTATTGATCCAGTTTCTGAACTGTCAGCAACCTTAAATATTACAAATTGTACTATGCTTATTACAAAGAATACCATACCTGCTGCAATAACTCTTCTTTTTAAACCTTGAGTTGCTTTTTGCATCTCATCTTCTTTTGATGCCATTATTGCCTTAACTAATGAAATTATACTTACGATTATTAAGACTATTGGAGTTACAATTTTAAGAAAATTGATTAAAAAACTAGTAATTGGAGGTATCTTACTTGGTATGTCGAACGCATCTCCACACTTTACGTACTGTAAGTTATCTACATTACAGTATCCACCACCTTTGTTGACCCAAATGCATGAAAATTGTCCATTTCCCTCTTTACAAGAACCTTCATCTTTTATATCAAAGCATGAATTTATATTTGGTTTTTCCTCACTAGGTTTATCAGGTTCATCAGGCTTTTGATTTGGTTTTATGCCACATTCTCCTTTTTTATAACCCCCATATTTAAATATAGAACCATCTACATACTCCCCTTTATAATTTCCAGCAATTGGAAAACACTTATCACTGATATTTGTATTATTTTTATTGCATACCCAATATTTTCCAGTATCATCTTGTAAAAATGTTAAATCATCCATAAATAAATAATAAGGCATAATAGTTGAATCATAAAATACAAGAAATTGTATATGATTTTTAACATATTCCTTATCAATTGTACTATAATCGCTAGGTAAATCATTACTAGATGAATTTGTTACTAAATTGAATCCAATAAAGCTAGTATCAGAATTAGAAGCTCCTTCTATATAGACATCTGGGATAGTGTGAAATTTATCTCCCTCTTTCATATATATACATCCATCATTTATGGTAACATAATTTTCTGCATTTACATTAGCAGTTAATGTGGTGAAAACAATAAATGCAGTAACAAAAAGTAAATTGTATTTTATAAATTTCCTCATAATATTTCTCCTATATCTCCATTTTTTATTAAATGAGCATTGGCATCATCTGTATCTAAATGTAATTCAAAGTAAGCATTATCACTATATTTTAAATATACATTTGTTATTATTCCACCTTTTTTTCCATTAAGTTTCACATTAACAGTTTCTTTTCCTTCTAGTCCGTATGCCTTAGCATGTTCTTTGGTTAAATGGATGTGTCTAGTTGGAATTATACAACAATTTTTTACAAGTAATTCTCCACATGGACCTATCAATGTTACAGTCCCACTTTCTTCTAAATCCCCTGAATTCCTAATTGGAGGATCTAAATTAAGTTTATATGCATCTGTCTTACTAATTTCAACTTGAGTATAATTTCTAAATGGTCCTAGAACTCTAACTTTTTCTATTTCGCCATCATCAGTTTTAACTGTGACAAATTGATTAGAGGCAAATTCACCTGGTTGGTTTAAGTCTCTAACTTTTTCTAATTCTATATTTCCAAAAAGTATTTGATAATTTTCACGAGTTATATGAACATGTCTATTAGATACACCTATACTAACCATCATGCTTATCACCTACCTAATTATATCATATTTTTATAGTTTTTAAAATATATTTTAATGAAAGGATGAGTTTATGAATAATAATTATTTAAATAA
>CANRAQ010000018.1 GCA_947628725.1 uncultured Bacilli bacterium
TATTTTCAATCAATATTTTCACCTCCTCATATATATCATTCTACAAAAGGTAGGCGATTTCCTTTTTTTTCCTGAAAATTTTTTAAAAAAATAGGAAATTTTTTACATTTCCTATTTCTTTAATAAATTATTACAATTTAAAATTATTTTATCATAATAGTCTTTACCAACTATTTTTATTATTTTATTTTGTATTTTTGAAAAATTATCTAATACAAAAGACTTATTTATATGATGTATATCAGTACCTAAATAATCAATATATTTATCCTTTAACATTTTTTTCATTAATTTTTTACTAGAAGATCCATAATCTCCTAATATACTTGAATAATTAGATTGAAAAAGTATTCCATCATTTTTTAATTCTCTTACTAATTCATAATTTTTTTGAAAATAAGTATATCTTTCTGGATGAGCTATTATAGGTATATATCCTTTTATTTTTAGTTCATATAATATATCCTGTATATTTAATATTTGATTATGAAAAGGAAATTCTATAAGTAAATATTTACCATTATTTATACTATATATTTCATCTTTTTGTATATGTTCTATAATATTTTGATTTATAAATATTTCATTACCTAAATATATTTTTATTTTTAGTTTTTGACGTTTTATTTCTTTTTTTAATTCTTCTAATTTATTTAATTTTTCTTCATTTAAACTAAGATAATCACTATTTTCTATAAAATGAGGTGTAAGTATAACATTATCAAAGCCTATTTCTTCCATTTTTTTTAATAGTTCAATACTTTCATCTATACTTTTACTTCCATCATCAACATCAAATAGTATATGTGAATGTATATCAGTCATAATATCTCCTACTCGTAATAATTAGAATATTTTCCCCTTTTACTTTGTTGAGTTTTATTCATAACAACACCTGCTATTTTAGCATCTACTTTCTCTAATGCTTTTTTAGCATTATTTAACTCATCTATTTTAGTATATCCATAAGAAGAAACTAAAACTACTCTATCTACTAAATTAGCTAAAGCAAGTGAATCAGGTAATCCATTTATTGGAACACCATCAAATATTATGTAATCAAATTTTTCTTTTAATAATTTAATTAATTTTTTTATATTGCTTGATGACAATAACTCGCTTGGATTAGGTGGAACAGTTCCGCGTGGAATAACATATAAGTCAGGTAAATCCGTTTTTGCTATATAATCAGCAACTTCCATTAAATTTTTACCAACTAATAAATTAGAAAATCCTTTTTTATTAGAAACACTAAATATTTTATGTATTCTTCCAAGTCTTAAATCACTATCTATAAGTAAAGTAGAAGAACCTGTTTGAGCAAATGCAGCAGCTAAATTACTACTTATAAAAGATTTCCCTTCTCCAGGAACAGAACTTGTAATTAATATTGTTTTACAATTCTTCTCTGATAATGTAAATTGTAAATTTGTTCTAATAGTTCTTATATCCTCACTTACATTAGATTTTGGTCTTTCATGTATAATTAATTCATTTTTCATTATTTTTTACCACCTTTACTTATATCTTGTACGGTTCCAAGTATTGGTAATTTTACTTTTTGTTCTATTTGTTCTACTGATTTTATAGTTCTATCAAAATAGAATATTATAAATACTATTCCAAAACTAAGCACTATACCTATTGCAAAATACAATATCAATTGTTTAGTTAAATTTATATTATATGGTGTTTTATTTTGTATTGCTTTATCTAATATACTAACATTATTCATATTATATATAGAAACTATTTCCTTTGCAAAAACTTTTGCGGCTGAATTTGCTACATCTTTTGCTACTTTAGGATCACTATCACTTATAGTTATTTTTATTATTTCTGTATCATTAAGTGCTGAAACAGATATTCTACTACTTAAACTTTCATATGATGTATCTAATTTTAATTCATCTATTACTTGATCCAATATCCTTCTCGATTTTATAATTTCTGCATATGTATTTACTAAATTTTTATTAAGATTTACATCGTTTTGTGTAATAGATGAACTATTACCTTCACTACTACTCAATACTACAGTTGTATATGATTTATACATTGGCTTTTGTATAAATAATGCATAAAAGCAACCTAATATACATACTGCTGCAGTAATCATTATTATCATACCTATTTTTTTCATTACATATTCAAATAATTCTCTTAAATCTATTTCTTCCATTATAAGCACCTCTACTTAAAAAGTATATCATATAAATATAATTTTTAAAACATAAAAATTATATTTTTTAATCATTTGACGTTTTATATATAATATAATTATATTATATGTAAAAAAATATTGAGAAAGTCAATATTTTTTATTTTTTCTTCTTTAAAAGATAAAATCCAATTCCCAATAATACAATAAATGCAACCATAACAGCCACTATTTTTCCTTTATATTCATATGGCTTACCACTATTTTCTTCTTGGGTAGGTTCTTCTTTTATATTTTCGTCTTTTGAATCTTTTTCATCTGTTTCTTTTATTTTTACTTTTATTTTATAATCTTTAGATATTTTACCATCAGTTACATTTATAACTATTTCATTATCTTTTAATTCTTCTATTTTTTGTGTTTTTATAGTTGCTTTATATTTTTCATCTATAGTAACTGGTTTTAAATCTAATTCTTTAATATCATCCGTTATAGTTACCTCATATTCAAATTTATCTTTTTCTAATTTAATATTAACTATATCAGAATCTATACTTTTTAATAAATTATAATCTATAGGTTCATCTTGTTCATTATTTACAGGTTTATCATCTTGTGGTTTTGTTTGCGTATCTGTTTGATTATTTGTTTGTGTATTTGTCTGTGGTTGAGGATTATCAATATTAACAGTTATCGTTTGACCATCTATAGTTACTGTTGCAGCTTCTTTCGCATCATTTAATGCCGTTATAGTTACTGTACCTATAGAAATTTCACCTGCTGTATGTTCCCCAAGCGTAACCGTATACGAATTTGATCCACCGGTACTTAAATGTGGAGAAACTGCATTAAAACTAGCAGGAACTTTATAAGATGAATATACAAATGGAAATGAAACTTCTACTTGTGCCTCTTCTACAGTTGCATATACTCCTATATTTGCTGTTTGACCTGGTTTTAATGTTACACTAGTTTTATCTAATCTTACTGCATTTACTTTTATAGTAAATATACCTACTACAAATATTGTGAGCATTAATAAAATTTTTGAAACTCTACTCATATTTATAATCACTCCTACTTTAATTATAGCATTTTAATAGAAAAAAACAATAAAAATTATAATTTTATTGTTTTCAATGTAAAAACTATGTAAATTTTATTTTATATTTCCAAGTAAAATACTTAATTTATCATCTTTATTTATTACTTTATTTTTTTCTATACTTTGACTTACTACATATCCTGATCCCTCAAAACTATATTCTATACCAATAAGTTCACATAGTTTTACTACATCATATCTAGACCAATTAGTTAAATTTTCCATTTTATAATTAGTTCCATTAGTAAGTAAAAATACTTTATCTCCATATATAGTTTTTGTTCCTTTTTCTGGATATTGTTTTATGACTTTTTTTCCATCCCCTATTACTATAGGATTCATATTATTTTTTTCTAATGTAGATTTAGCAGATATAACATCTTCACTTATAAATGTTGGTAGTACATATGAATTATTTTTTTTAACTGCTTCATTTGTGTTAAACATACCTTTATATTTAGAAATATTTTTAACAAGTTCTACCATCGTTTCAGGTAAAACATATCCTATACTATGTGTAGGTTGTTTAGCTGCCGCATAAATAATTATTTCTGGATCATCTTTAGGATACATTAATCCTATAGAAACTATATAATTAGTATCTCCTGTTAAATATTTACCATTTTCATATATTTGTGCAGTACCTGTTTTACCAATTAATCCATAATCCTTTATGTAATATCTACTTCCTGTTGCACTTCCTTCTTGTATTACACTTTCCATCAAGTCTTTCATTTTATTTATAGTTTTAGAACTAACAAGTTTTTCTGATTTTTCTACTTCAGTTACTATTTCGTCTTTAGTATCAGTATTTACCATTTTCTTTATTATATGAGGTTTTAACATTACCCCATCATTAGCAATCATAGTAAGAGCCTGTAGATGTTGTATAGGAGTTGTTGATATACCTTGTCCATAACCTGCTGCCATAACTTCTGTTTCATACTTAAATTTTATACTTCCAGCTTCTTCGTTAGATAATTCTACACCAGTCTTTTTTCCAAAACCATATCTCTGTAAACATGTCCTTAGTTTTTCACTAGATAAATAATCTTTTACTATATTTATTATACCTACATTTGATGAATAACTAAATCCAACATCGTATGTAAGATATCCCCAACCATAATTATTCCAATCATGAACTACAGTTCCATCATCAAATTTATAACTACCACTTAAGTATTTTTTATTGCCATCATATAATCCAGTTTCAAGAGCGCACATATATGTATATATTTTCATAACACTACCTGGTTCATATGTATATGAAACTAATGGATTTTGATATGACATATCACTAGGTAAGTTATTAGGGTTATATGATGGGCTTGTAGCACTAGCAAGTATATCCCCTGTTTTAGCATCCATAACAGAAACTATAGACCATTTAGGGTTATAATCTTCCATTATTTCGTTTATTGCATTTTCAGCAAATCTTTGTACATTAGAATCAATAGTTAAATATATGTCATATCCATCTACATCATCTAATCTAATTTCTGGAGTATCTGGTATTTTATACCCATATTTATCTTGTTGATATTGTATATATCCATCAGTACCAGTAAGTTTATCATCATATTTACTTTCTATACCAAGTTCACCAACTATAGTACTATCTATAACATTATAATTATCATGTTCTGTTACATTTAAAACTATATTAGCAAGTATATCGTTATTGGTCTTTATAGTTATTATAGTACTACCTTCAGTTATTCCAGTTATCTTACTTCCCTCTATAGAAACTACTTTATGATCTAAAGTTTCTACCTTTACATTACTATAATTTTCAAAGAAATTTCTATAATTTTGATATAAATCATATGTAGTACCTGCTTTGATATTTATTCTTGTATATTGTTTAGCATACCCAACTATATATGACGCAAAATCACCATTAGGATAATATCTATTTACAGTTTCTACAAAATCTATTCCTGGTAAATCTAATTGTTGAATAGCTATTTTAGTTAATTCAGTTAAATTTTTACCTATTTTTCCAAATTCTACTTGTTTAGATGTCTTATTTAATCTTTCTAATATATATCCATAATAATCTTCACCTAATATACTAGATAACTTAACTGCAGTATATTCTTTATCTACCACATGTTTTGGATCATTCTCATCTATAGTTCTAGAAGGGTCTAAATATGCGATTAATGTATAAGAAGTAATATTTTGCGCTAAAACATTTCCTTCTATATCATATATAGTTCCCCTTTTAGCTGTTAAAGTTGTTGATATAGTATTTCTAGTTTTAGCAAAAGATTTCATATTAATACCATATACATTTTTAGATAAACTCAAATAACAAAATTGAGCAAATAACACTAAAATTACTAAAAAAAATGTAAAGAAACAAATTAATGGAGCATTCCATACTCTTTTAGTCTTCTTATTTTTCATAGTATCACCATAATAATTATAACATGAATTTATAAATTTTTATAAACAAATATGAAAAAACCTAGAATATTTTCTAGATTATTTTATAACTATTATATTTTCATTATTATATGCAAGTCCCATTTCCTTTAAAACACCACTTAAATTTTCATAAGATGTAAGTTCATTTACTTGCATAACTAAACTTTGATTCTTCTTTTCTTGGTTTTCAATTTTATATGATATTTTTTCTATATCCATTTTTAAATTCCCAATACTTGCACTAGAAAAAACTCTTATTACAAGTGTAAATATAAAGCATAATACTCCTAATGTGTATAATAATTTTTCTCCTTTTGTAAGTCTTACTACTTTTCTAGTACTTTTTTTCATATTATCAACCAATTCTTTCTATTATTCTAAGTTTAGCGCTTCTAGCTCTCTTATTTTTTTCTAATTCTAATTTACTAGGTATAACCTTATCTACTATTTTAAATTTTGGTAAATACTCTTCAGGTATTATAGGGAGATTTTTCAAACTGTTATCAACTTCACTTACACTTTTAAAGATATTTTTACATATTCTATCTTCTAACGAATGAAAAGTTATAACACATATTCTTCCACCAATATTTAATATGTCTAATGCATCTTTTAAACTTTTTTCAAATACATTTAATTCATCGTTTACTTCTATCCTTATTGCTTGAAATACCTTTCTAGCAGGATGTTTTTCCCTTTTATATTTTTCAGGAACATTATTTTTTATAACTTCTACAAGGTCAAGTGTAGTTTTAATAGGTCTACTTGATATTATTCCTTTAGCAATTTGTGATGCATATTTTTCTTCACCATATCTGCGAAAAATATCTACTAATTTCTCATATGTATATTCGTTTACAACTTTATATGCATCAAGGCTATTTGTTTGATCCATTCTCATATCTAGAACTGCATCGTTATGAAAACTAAATCCTCTATAATCTTCATCTAACTGTGGACTAGATACCCCTAAATCGTAAAGTATACCATCTACTTTATAAATATTTTTTTCTTTTAACTTTTCTTTTAGATTTACGAAATTACTTTTAATTATTGTGTAATTATCTGCAATATTACTTAATCTTTTATCACTATATAATATTGCTTCTTCATCTTGATCAAAGGCGAATAGATGACCCTTTTTTATTCTTTTTAATATTTCACTACTATGTCCACCATATCCAAGAGTACAATCGACTATAATGCTTTCATCTTTTAAGTTAAGTCCATTTATACATTCTTTTAACAATACTGACTCATGCATAATAATTGCTTTGGAAAAGATTATCTGCTATATCTGATAAGTTATCCTCATTAGTAGCAATAAATTCTTCCCAGCGCTCCTTACTCCAAATTTCTAGTCTTTCATCAACACCAATTATAATACAATCTTTTTCTAGTTTAGCAAATTCTACTAGAGGTTTTGGGATGTTGATTCTTCCTTGCTTATCGTATTCACATATAGTAGCGCCTGACAAAAATATTCTCATGAATTGTCTTTTGTCTTTGGTATCAGGCAATTCTTTATACTTATTTATTATTTTATCCCATTCATTTTTAGGATATAGGAATAAGCATCCATCAAGCCCACGAGTAACTATAAAATTCTCACCTAAACCATCACGAGTCTTAGAAGGAATTATTATTCTTCCTTTAGTATCTATACTGTGATGGTACTCCCCCATGAACATATAATCACCCACTTTTCACCACTTTTTGTCACCTTGTACCACTATTATAAACTTTTTAATGGTATTTGTAAATAGTTTTTTAACATTTTTTTAAATTTTTTGTAAACAAAAAAAATAGACCAAAAGGTCTATTTAAAATATCATATTTTTTATTTAATGCTTGAATAAGCAAGTGCTGCATCAGAAAACTCATTTACTTTATTATTTATATATGAAACCATTGAAAGTACTATAGCTATACCAACTAGGAATATAAATATATATACAAATGCTAAATCTAATTTTTTAAATAAAAAATTCTCTTTTTTTTCTTCCATAATCATCTATAATATCCTCTCTATCATATATAAATAATATCATACAAAGAAATTTTTTACAACTATTTTTTAAATTGAATTTATAGCAAATCCCTCTTTTCTATAATAAATGTTTTTCCGTTAGTATAAAATGCATAAAATATCTCATCTAAGTCTAAATTCTTATTTTTTAATATTTTTATTAACCAATCATAATCTTTATTTATTTCTTTTAATACATTATAATCTATAACTCCATCTAAAATAAGAGGAAGTGGATAATCTGAATTATCATTAAATACGGATAAATCTCCATTATTTTCTAATATAGCATATTTTACTTTATCTATGCTTTTAACTCCTTGTAATCTAAGTTGTGTAAGTAAATCATCTAATGAATACCTAAGTTTAGACATCTCTGTAAAATTTAATTTACCATCTTTTATTATAACTGTAGGTTTACCATCTATTATATTTCTTATTTTATCACTTTTTAAAGTAATAAAACTTACAAATATTTGTACCCCTACAAGTACTAATATAGGTATGACCGATATCAATATATCATTATTTTTACTTTCTATAGATAATGCGACTAACTCAGCTATTAAAATAGATACAATTAAATCTATTATACTTAATTGTCCTACCTCTTTTTTGCCCATTAATCTATAAGCAAATATTACAAAAAAATACATAAATATTGTTTTAAATATTAAACTAAAATACATAGACTCACCTATTACATAATGGTTCAAGAATATTTTTTTATACAAAAGAATAATATTTACTGGGTGAGTTTATGAAATATTTAAAAAATTTAGGTATATCTTTTGTATATATTTTAGCAACTATCCTACTTTTCACATTTATAATTTCTATATTTAATTATTATGGAGTATTTAGCGATAAAGTAACAGCCGTATTTAAAATTATTATACCTATTATGGCTTTATTTATTGGTGGACTTTATATAGGAAGAAAATCTATGAAAAAAGGCTTTTTAGAAGGTTTAAAATTAGGAATTATATTTTCTTTATTTCTTATTATATTTAATTATTTAGGCCTTGGTAATGGATTTAAATTAAAATATATATTATATTATACTATTCTTATTATAAGTTCTATATTTGGTAGTATAATTGGAATAAATATAGGAGAAAAAAACACTAAGAGTTAATAAAATTCTTAATGTTTTTTTATATTTATATTTACGATTTCACCAGAAAAGAAATTTTTTAGTATTCTAAATTTATTCATATGTGATACTACTGTTATACCAGATGTAATTATTATATTAGTATTATTTATTTTAATATTTCCATAAACATTCTTTGGAAAGAATTTCTTATTTGGATCTATAATTCCTCCATGTTTAATAAATTTTCTTAAAATTTTTGGAGTCATACCACCATGTGTATGACCACATAATACTAAGTCTACACCTAATCTATTTATGATATTTTTATCTAGCATATTGCTTGGAGAATGGCATAGTAATACATTATAACAATTATTATCTACCTTTACATTAGATATATAATCAATGAACTTTGGATCTTTTTCCATATATTTATAGTAGTAATCATCTTCTAAAGTTAGACCTATAAAATTTATATTATTAAATCTTATACTTTCATTATCTAATACATATATATCTTTTATTTTTCTTATTTTATTAAATAATTCATCATTAAATCCATATATACAATTTTTTTTACTTATATAATATTCATGATTACCTATTGATATAATAGTTTTAGCAACCATTCCAAGTCTAGTTAACCAGTTTATTAAAACTTCTTCATCTTTTATATTACATTCATCTATTAAGTCTCCTGGAATACATATGTAACTAGGATTTAATAATTTAATCTTATTTAATACTTTGTTTAAATATTTTATATCACTCTTACTATGATAATGTATATCACTTATTAAACATATATTAGTATCTATATTTCCATCTATAGTATAATTTTTATTTAAGGCTATCATTTTTTCCTCTATATTTAGATAAAAATTCTTCTTTATAATCTAGTACTTTATCTTCTTTAATAGCCATTCTTAATTCTTCAGTTAATCTAACTAAAAATCTAATATTATGTATAGAAAGTAATCTTTGACCAAATGTTTCATTTGCTACTATTAAATGTCTAATATATGCTTTAGTATAATTTTTACATGCATAGCAATCACAATCTTCTTCTATGGGACTAAAATCTCTACTGAATTTAGAATTTTTTATATTAATTTTACCATATCTTGTAAATGCATTACCATGTCTAGCTATGCGTGTTGGAAGTACACAGTCAAACATATCTACTCCCCTTATTACTCCTTCTATTATATCTATAGGTTCTCCTACTCCCATCAAATATCTAGGTTTATCTAAAGGAATATATGGTATAGAATAATCTATTGCTTTATACATATCTTCTTTAGATTCACCATCATTAGCAACTCCACCTATACTATAACCGTCAAAATCTAATTTTACTGTTTCTATAGCAGAATATTTTCTAAGTTCTTCATGAGGTCCACCCTGTATAATACCGAATAATGATTGATTTTTATTATTGTGAACATCTTTTCCTCTTTTAGCCCAACGCAAAGTTCTTTTTAGACTATTTTCAATATATTCATAACTTGCACTTGCTGGTGGGCACTCATCGAATGACATAGCAATATCACTATCAAGTTTATTTTGTATTTGAATAGATAATTCAGGTGTTAAAAGTAAATTAGAGCCATCAAGATGACTTTTAAATTTTACACCTTCTTCTGTAATATCTTTTTTATTTTTAACTAAAGAAAAAACTTGATATCCTCCTGAATCAGTAAGTATTGGTCCATCATAATTCATAAATTTATGAAGTCCACCTGCTTGGTTAACTATATCTTCTCCAGGTCTTAACCATAAATGATAAGTATTAGATAATATTACTGCACTACCAATTTCTTTAAGTTCTTCAGGTGATAAAGTTTTAACTGTTGCCTGTGTACCTACAGGCATGAACATAGGAGTTTCATATGTTCCATAATTAGTATGCAATAATCCATAACGAGCCTTTGTATTTTTATCTTCTTTTAATAATTCATACTTTATTTTCATAAACTCACCTCGGCCAAATAATTATAACATTTTAATTAAAATAAGTAAACACTACTCAATTATCTATTTTATTTTAAACTATTTAATTTATTAATTTCTAATTTGTAGCATAAAATAGAATTGAGATGATTAAAAATTTATAGGATAGTACTACAGTAAAGACTCCTTTTCATTATATCCATGTTTAATCATCTATATCTAACTAAATACCTCACAACAAAATAAAAGGTTATAGCCTTTTATTTTTGAAATAATCATATACTAAATCCAAATTCATCCTTCTAGAACCTTTTAAGTATATATAACTATTAGTTATATCAACATTATTTAAATATTCAACTAAATCTTCTGATGTTTTAAAATTTTTACCTTTTATATACTTAGAATATTTACCTACAGTAAATATTTTTTTATTATTTAATTTCTTTATTTTCCTATTTATTTTCTTATGGATTTTTTTAGAATATTTTCCAAGTTCTAAAACATCACCTAATATTATAATTTTAAAATCATCTATATTTTTTAAATAATTTATTCCAGCAATTATAGATTCATAACTAGCATTATAACAATCATTTATTAAAGTATTACTTTCATATTTTTCTATGCTCATTCTCTTATTTATCATTTTAAAGTTAGATAACTCTTTTTTTATAGAATCAATATCTATATTATAATTTAGGCATGTTTTTATAACAAGTAATATATCATTTATAAAATGTATTCCAGGATTATTAAATACTATTTTATATTCTTTATCAATATATATATTAAAAGTTATTTTATCTATATATTGTTTTATATTATAGGCAATTAAATCATTATATGAATTTATACCACATTTATAACAATTTAATTTTTTTAAGTATTTAGAATCTCCATTAACTATCAAATTTATATTTTTCATACCATTTACTACACTATATTTTTCCTTAAATATATTTTTTCTACTTTTAAAGTTGCCTATATGTGATGTTCCTATATTTGTTATTATAGATAAATCAGGACTACACATACGAGATAATACATCTATTTCTCCCATATGATTAGTTCCAAGTTCCATTATAATTAATTCGTATGTCTCATCTAATTTAAATAATGTTTCAGATACACCTATTATATTATTTTTATTTGAATCATTTTTTAGTACTTTATATTTGCTACTTAAAATATGATATAAAAGTTCTTTAGTAGTTGTTTTACCATTAGATCCTGTTATAGCTATTAAAGGAATATTATATTTTTCTTTTATATATTTACCTATTTTATATAAAGACTTATATGTGTCATCTACTATTATACATTTTTCGTTTATACTTTTTTCTGTAATACATGCTATAGCGCCATTTGAAAACGCATCTAATAAATAGTCATGCCCATCATACTTTGGACCTTTTAATGCAATAAATATATCTCCTTCACATATTTTTCTAGTATCTGTTTTTATACCATTTATTTTAATATCTTCATTTATAGAAGATTTACCATTTACAATTTTTATTATTTCACTTAAATACATACAATCACCAATAAATTATATGAATTTAAATTTCATATATAAGAAAAAGACTAAAATTAGTCTTTCAAATCTTCTTTTAATTCATAAATTATATTAATTGCATCCATAGGTGTAATTTTTAATGGGTCTATATTTTTTAATTTATTTTCTACTACAGATTCTTCTTTATTAGAAAAATCTAATTGTAATGATTCTTGAATAAGCACGTCTCTTTTCTTTTCTTTATTTTCATATACATCAAGTATTTCTTTAGCTCTTTTAATTAATTTATCTGGTAGATTAGCAAGTTTAGCAACATGTATACCATAACTTTTATCTATACTACCATCCTTTATTTTATGTAAGAATGTAACTTGTCCATCTTTTTCATACGCACTTACATGAACATTTTTTAAATTTTTTAGATTATTTTCTAAATCTGTTAATTCATGATAATGTGTTGAAAACATAGTTTTACATTTTATATTATTATGTATATATTCAATTATTGATTGAGCAAGAGCCATACCATCAAATGTAGCAGTTCCACGACCTAGTTCATCAAATAATATAAGTGAATTAGAAGTTGCATTACTTATTGCATTATTTGCCTCATTCATTTCTACCATAAAAGTAGATTCACCACTTACTAAATCATCACTCGCACCTATTCTAGTATATATTGCATCAAATATAGGTAAAGTTGCGCTACTAGCTGGGACAAAGCATCCTATTTGAGCCATTATAACTGTTATAGCAAGTTGTCTCATATATGTACTTTTTCCAGCCATATTAGGTCCTGTTATAAGTAATATATTTTTATCTTTTGGCATATATATATCATTTGCAACATATTCATTAGTTGATACTTTTTCTACTATTGCATGTCTATTATCTTTTATATCTATTATATTTTCATCAGTAAGATTTGGTCTTACATAATTATTTTCTTCTGTTACAGTTGAAAATGATTGAAGTACATCTATTTCACTTATTGTTTTAGCAATTTTTTGAAGTCTTGGTATATATTCTTTTATTTTTTCTCTTATTTCAACAAATAAATCATACTCTAAATTTATAATTTTTTCTTCAGCATTAAGTATCATAGATTCTTTTTCTTTTAATATTGGGCTTATATATCTTTCACAGTTACTTAATGTTTGTTTTCTTTCATATCCATATTCATCTTTTACTAAATTAGTCATGCCTTTTGATACTTCTATATAGTATCCAAAAACTTTGTTGTATCCTACTTTCAATGTTTTAATACCCGTACGGATTTTTTCTTCAGCCTCAAATTTAGCTATAAAATCTTTACCATTAGTTCTAATACTTTTTAA
Organism: uncultured Bacilli bacterium; assembly: GCA_947628725.1. GTDB lineage: Bacteria > Bacillota_I > Bacilli_A > RF39 > UBA660 > UMGS1613. The sequence goes on from CANRAQ010000018.1 coordinate 13,643, forward strand.
TTCATCTAATTCTTTACTGTAACCTTCTTTTATTATATATCCTTCTTTTATTCCCATAGGTGGATTTTCATATATAGAAGAATCTAATAATTGATATAAATCATCTAAAGTTTCTATATCACTAAAATTAATAGCCTTTAATATATTTTTAATATCAGGTAATACTTTTATAGAATCCTTAAGTTGTAGTAAATCTCTAGCGTTGGCATTTCCAAATGCTATTCTACCACTTAATCTCTCTAAATCATAAACTTCATAAAGTAAATTTTTTAAATCTTCTTTTAATATGAATTCTTCAAGTAATTTTTCTACTATATCATATCTTTTATTTATTTCTTTTTTATCTATAAGTGGATTTTCAATATAATTTTTAAGCATCCTTGAACCCATAGCAGTTTTAGTTTTATCTAATAACCATATCAATGAATACTGTCTTTGTTTAAGTCTTATTGTTTCTGTTAATTCTAGATTTCTTTTAGTATGGATATCCATCTTCAAATAATTATCTTTTTGTTTAAATATTGCTTTTTGTAAATGAGATAGTTCTGTCATTTTAATACTTAATACATATGATATTAAATATTTTATTACATTCACTAATCTTTGATCTTTAATATCTTCATATACATATTTATAATCTTCTGATAATTCTTTTTGTTCATAAAAAGTTACAGATATTTTAAACTGATTTTTTAATATACTAACAATATTTTTATCAAATTCTAAAGGTAATACTATTTCTTTTATTCCTAAAGTAACTATTTCATTAATAAGTAAATTTTCTTCATGTTCTATTAAAGTGCAATAAATTATACCTGTTGTTATATCCGTGTATGAAATAGCATAAGCATGAGATAAATCCATTGCACATCCTATATAATTAAATTCATTTTCTTTTAAAGAATCTGAATTCATTATAGTTCCTTTTGTTATTATCTGAGTAAGTCCTCTTTCAACTATTCCTTTAGCATCTTTAGGATCTTCTAATTGTTCTACTATACCTATTTTATAACCTTTTTCAACCATTTTTTCTATATATATATCTACTGCATGATGAGGAACTCCACACATAGGTACTTTTTCTTCTAATCCTGCACTTCTGCCAGTTAAAGTAAGTTCTAGTTCTCTAGATGTCAAAATTGCATCTTCGAAAAATACTTCGTAAAAGTCACCCAATCTATAAAATATTATTACATCCTTATGTTCTTTTTTTACATTTATATAATGTCTCATCATAGGAGATACTTTACTTAAATCAACATCTTCCATCTTCATACATTTTCACCTAATATTTATTATAACATTATTTTTTTTAGTTTTTCAAGAAAAAAACAAGATTATCTTGTTATAATTTATACAAGTAGTCAATAACTTGTTTAAAAGTTTCAGCACTTACTATATCTATATCATAATTGTTCTTTTCTTTTAATTTCATTGCCTCTTTATAATTGTCACCACTAGGTACTATAAATATATCTGCATTATTTTTAACTGCACTTTTTAATTTATATTTTACTCCACCAATACTTCCTACTTTTCCATCTATATCGATAGTTCCTGTTACTACTATTTTAAGTCCATTAGTTAAATCGTCCTCAACTAATGAATCATATATATATAGTGCGGTTACAAGCCCACCACTTGAACCTGACTCATTAGAATCTACCTTTACATCTATTTTTGGGTTAGTATCATATTTGTTTATAGAACTAAGTAAAAGTCCTATTTTCTTTGAACCATTATCATTTTTTATATATGCGTATTTATTATATTCTTTGTCATTATTTTTTACCTTAATATTTAACTTATCATTATAACTTAAACTCTCTATAATATTACTTATATCTTGTTTACTTTTAATTTTAGTACCATTTATACTAACTATTACATCCCCAACTTTAAGATTAGTATCAGAATTAGGATCAACATATATTACATTAACTTCACTACTTTTTATATTTATATCTTTATTTGCATATGTGAACGCTACAAAAATAGCATTACTGATAGATTCATCCATTAAAATTTTATCTCTTTTAAAATATGATTCATCATTCTCTGTTTCTAATAATACATCATCCTGTTTTATTGTATCCCAATTTTTATTAAATAATGATATTATCAAAGTCGGTATTGTTGCCCTATATTCCCTTACATATACAATATTAAAACTACCTTCAGATTCATATCCTTTTATATTTATTTTATCCTTTACATTACTTGTTGAACCAGGTGTATCTATATAATAAGGAAACTTTATAGTAATTAATATAAGGGTTAACAATAATACTATAAAAAATTTATAATTTTGTTTTATATATTTCATTTTCATCACCATTATATATTTATGATAACACTTATATCTTTATTATTCAAGAAAAAAAGATAGGACTTCCTATCTTGATTTACTAGCATTTATTTTTTCTATATCCTCTAAAGGCATTATTACACCATTGTATAATCCATATGAATCTGGATCAATTATGAATTGTTCAAAATCTGCTTTTGATTTATATGTAGTTCCATATATAGTATATGTACCATCTTTATTAATTACGCC
>CANRAQ010000019.1 GCA_947628725.1 uncultured Bacilli bacterium
TATATCAGAAAAAATGAAAAAATAGAAATTCTTATTTTACTTTTTTTATATTATTTAGTATAATTAAGTTGGTGTTAAAATGAAATATATATTAATAGGTTTTATAAGGGTATATCAAATGTTGCCATTTAAGTCACATTATGCGTGCAAATACATACCTACATGTTCAAATTACGCTATTGAAGCCATTAACACTTATGGATGTATAAAAGGTTTAAGACTAACTTTTAAAAGAATAATTAGGTGTAATCCCCTATCTAAAGGTGGTTACGACCCAGTGATAAGGAGAATAGAAAAATGAAAAAATTAAAATTTTTAGGTATAGGTATAATACTATTTGGTTTAACTGGATGCTTAAATAGTAATTCTATGGATAATATAAATATAACTACATCAGTTTATCCTATCGAATATGTTGTAAATTCACTATATGGAAATCATAGTACCATAAGTAGTATTTATCCTAAAGATGATGAGGTTAACACATTTAAAGTAACTAATGTTTTACTAGAACAATATAGTGACACTGATTTATTTATTTTTAATGGAATTTCAGATGAAAAAAATTATGTTGATAAATTAAATAAAATAAATAAAAATTTAAAAATTATAGATGTCACTTCTAAAATGGATTATAAATATTCTATTGAAGAATTATGGTTAGATCCAAATAATTTACTTACAATAGCAAGTAAAACTAAAGAAGGTTTTGAAGAATACATTAATAGTTCATATCTAACAAATGAAATAAATGAAAATTATGAAAAATTAAAAATTGAACTTACAAGTTTAGATGGTAAATATTATAGTTCTGTAGAAAACGCAAACAATAAAACTATTATAGTAAGTGACGATGCATTTAAATTCTTAGAAAAATATGGATTAACTGTCATATCAATAGATCCGGATACTGTTAAAGATAGAGATAAAGATTTGGCAAATCAATTAATTTCAAATGGTACATGTGATTATGTATTCATAAAATATTTAGAAGATGAAAAATATGTAGATAGTGTAATAAATGGTGAATATGAAAAATTAGAATTATATTCTATGACAAATTTAAATAAAGTAGATATTGAAAATGTAGATTATATTGCTCTTATGAATAGAAACTTAGAAGAATTAAAGCAAGAATTATATAAATAAAAAGGAAAATCGTTTGATTTTCCTCTTATTAAACCTTTTTTTCGGTTTTTAACAATTGTATTACTAATAAACCAATAATTGGTGTTAAGCAAATACCTATTGTTTGGATAATTCTATTACTTGTATTTAATAGAATTTCACATATAATTATTAAGTTTAGCATCAAGATTAAACAACCTTTCGGTTCACTTATCATTTTTTTCATAATTTCCTTCCTTTTCTAGATGACGATTAGTATTATATCACATATTTTGACATTTGTAAAATCGGAGGAAATCCCTTTAAAATAAAGGAAAAAATTGATGTATTAAGCATCAATTTTTATTTTACATAATCACAATTACTACATTTTGTAGTATTCTTTTTAGTAACTAACATATTGCCACAATTAGGACATTTATCCCCTGTTGGCATATCCCAATATGCTTCTTTACATTTTGGATAGTTATTACATCCATAAAAGATTTTTCCTCTTTTACTTTTCTTCTCTACTATCTTTCCATCACATTTTGGACAATCACATATTTCCTTTATTTCCTTTTTCTCTTGCTTTATATATTTGCAATTTGGATAATTGCTGCAAGCTGTAAAATATCCATACTTACCTTTTCTTATTACAAGTGGATTTCCACACTCTGGACAATCCTCTCCTGTTTTTTCTGCTTCTTTTTTTGGCATATTATCAAATGCATTTTTTACACTAGGTTCAAATTCTTTATAGAATTCTTTTAATACTTTTACATAATCCTCGTTGCCATCTGCAATTTTATCTAAGTCACTTTCCATATTTGCTGTATATTCAACATTTATTAAATGACTGAAAAATTCTTGAAGTTTATCAGTGATTTCAAATCCTGTCTGTGTTGGAACAAATTTTTTCTCAACTATATTAGCATACCCACGCTTTTTTATTATATCCATCGTAGTTGCATATGTACTTGGTCTACCTATTCCAAGTTCTTCCATCTCTTTTATAAGTTTAGCCTCAGTATAACGAGATGGTGGTTTAGTAAAGTGTTGTTCCTTTGTTATATCTTTTGATACTAATACTTTAGAATTATACTTTTCTAAAGGAGGTAAAATTGTATCTTTAGTATCTTCATAATCTTTATATACTTTTAAATAACCATCAAAGTCTATTATTTGTCCTGTTGCCTTAAATTGATAATTATTATTATCTAATACTACAGTAGTATTTATTGTAGTTGCACTCTTCATTAAAGAAGCAAGCGCTCTATAATAAATCATTTTATATAATTTATATTCATCATTAGTTAAATATGGTTTTACCGTTTCTGGAGTTCTATTTATACTTGTTGGTCTAATACCCTCGTGAGCATCTTGTACATTTTCTGTCTTTTTAGAAATTTTTATTTGACCTATATATTCTTTACCATATTTTGCTTCTATAAATTTATAAGTAGATGATACAAATTCATTAGAAAGTCTAATTGAATCTGTACGCATATAAGTTATTAAACCTACAGTTTCATCTTCTAATTCTATTCCCTCATATAACTTTTGCGCTAGTTGCATGGTTTTTTTAGCATTAAATCCTAATTTATTAGATGCATCTTGTTGTAGTGTACTAGTTATATATGGTGGTCTAGATTGTTTCTGTTTACTTTTTTTATCTACACTTTCTATTTTAAAAGTATTAGTTAAACTATTTAATACTTCGTTTGCTTCTATTTCATTATTAATCTTAAAATCTTTATGATTATGATTGAATAGTTCTGCACTAAACTCAGGGAATATCGCTTCTATAGTCCAATATTCTTCTGGTTTAAATGCCATTATTTCTCTTTCTTTATCTACTATAAGTTTAAGCGCTACACTTTGAACTCTACCTGCAGATGATCCATCTGTTTTAGATTGAATTAATCTACTTAATCTAAATCCTATAATTCTATCTAAAATTCTTCTTGTCTCTTGACTATTAACTAGATTATTATCTATCTTTCTTGAATTGTTAAAAGCATCTACAACTGCATTTTTAGTTATTTCATTAAATACTACTCTATCATAATCTTTGTCGTTTAAATCGAGAACTGTCTTAAGATGCCAAGAAATAGCCTCTCCCTCACGGTCAGGGTCTGTTGCTAAAAAAACATGATTACATTTCTTTGCTTCTTTTTTTAGTTCATCTATTACACTTTTTTTACCTTTTATAGTAACATAATCAGGTTTAAAATCATTTTCTACATCTACACCTAATCCATATTTACCATGTGTAGATAAATCTCTAACATGTCCCTTACTTGATAAAACTTTATAATCACTACCTAAGTATTTTTCTATTGGCTTAGTTTTACTTGGTGATTCGACAATAACTAAATTTTTAGGCATACACATCTTCCTTTTCTATTTATAATTTATACACTATAAAATTATTCTTGTCAACTATAATTATGAATATGAAAAGAAAAAGTGATTATTATTCACTTTCTATTATTTTTTAAAATATAAGTTTTCATATCATCTTTAATTTTATTTATGAACTGGTCATAAAAAATACAACCATCAAAATCTGTATAACTAGTACATACATTATCCAAGTTACCTATTAGTACTGAATCACATAGTTTTGTAAAAAATAGAGTTTTATTTCTTATTTTTTGTAAATTTATATTTGCTCCCTTACTACCCGTAAAATCTGTTCCACAAATATAAACATCTTCAAAATCTCCTATTATTTCTACATCACTTAATTTTGTATCACATAAATTCTTTTTATATACTGTTTGTGGATTTAGTTTTGCGCCGATACTTTCTGTAAAATCTGTTCCTATTACTACACAACCATCTAAAGATCCAGTAATTTCTACACCATATAATTTTGTTCTAACTAAGTTTTTATAATAAACTTTTTGCGGATTTATTTTTACACCTTTAGTACCTGTAAAATCAAATTCTCTAACATCTACATTATCAAAATCTATATTGCTAAAATCAATTTTTTTATATAAACTTTTATACTTATCTCTAATTTTATAACATACTTTTTCATCTTTAAATATTATTCTTTTTAACAATTTTATATCGACATTATTTAATAATAACTTCTTTTTTGATTCATATTTGGCTAATAAAGAAAAAAAGTGCGCTGAAAGTTCTTCTATTATATTTTCATCATATATTATCATTATATTTTAATTCCACTACCTTTCTCACATCTATTTCCAAATGAATCTATTAGTTTATCATCTTTTAATATTCTAACTATTTCACAGTTATTAGAACATCCCTTACATTCATAGCCTTTTGTTTCAAATTTTATGTTATCTATATTTAAATTAAATTCTTTATTACTTCCTTCTTTAGATGATAATATAGCCGCACCGATTGCTCCCATAAGATGGCTATTATTATCAACTATAACCTTAGTATTAAGTACTTCATTAAAATATTTTACTACTCCTACATTCTTGCTTACTCCACCCTGAAATACTATTGGTTCTCTTAATTTTTTACCTTTACCAACATTATTTAAATAATTTAATACGACACTTTTACAAAGTCCTGCAACTATATCTTCTTTTTTATATCCAAGTTGTGCTTTATGTATTAAATCAGATTCTGCAAATACTGTACATCTTGCGGCTATTTTTACAGGATTTTTTGAACTTATTGCAAGTTTACCAAAATCGTTTATATCAACGCCTATTCTTTTTGATTGACTAGATAAAAATGATCCTGTTCCCGCTGCACATAATGTGTTCATAGCGTAATCTGTTATAATACCATTATTTAACATTATTATTTTAGAATCCTGACCACCTATTTCTAGTATAGTACGGCAATCAGGATAATAATTAAGTGTTCCATAGGCATGGCATATTATTTCATTTTTTACTACATTTGCCCCAAGCATAAGCCCAATAAGTTTTCTTGCGCTCCCTGTTGTTCCTATTCCTGATAATATGTATCCTTCAGGTATTGTTAGAGTCTTCATAAGTTTTTTTACTGCCTCTATCGGATTACCTAAAGTCCATATATAATTTGATGACAATATATTATAATAAGAATCTATTATAACTCCTTTAGTAGAAATAGATCCTATATCGACACCTAAATAACATTTATTCATTTCTTTTCCTCATTTCAATCATATCATAAAATGCCTCTAGTCTAGTTTCAAATCCCACATTAGATGTATTTGCATCCATACTAAGAAATAATACAGGCATATTAGATTCTTCACACATTTTATTAATTATTCCCATACTACCTATTTCTGGAGTACAGAAACTAGACTTTATATGTATTATTCCATCATATTTATTATCTATTAAATATTTAGTGTAATATATATTATCCATCGCATCCGCACCCATTTTATATTTTATATTATTAAGTTTCTTAAGATATTTTTTAGTCTTTCTACCTTTTTCAAAAAGTAAATAAGTTACATTAGTAAATCTTTTTACCTCTACTCCAAAGTCTTCTAACATATTTTCTATATAATTATTCGCATATGGTTCCATAAGTGTATAAAGTTCCCCTATAACACCTATTTTAATATTATTTTCAGGCTTATTTATATTTATGTTTTTTATAAGTTTTTTATACTTTCTATACACTATATTAAGTCCTATATATGTTTTTACTTTACTAAATTTTTTAAGCATCTCATCGTATACTTTCTTAAATTCTCCTTTATTTATTTCATATGCTGCATTTTCTCTTATATAATCTTCTATTTTATCCATATATTTTACCATTTTTACTGTTATACCAAAGTAATATATAGTTTTTATTTTACTTAATTTTGGATTTATCTCTTTTAAAATTCTATATATTTTTTTTATATCTGTATGTCCTTTACTTACTAGATTATAATAATCAAATTTATATCCTAAATCACTTAGTATTTTTTGTTGCAGTTCATAATAATAACCATACCTACAACCTCCACCCATCTGTACTAATATATTTGCTTCCTCATCTAGACATTCAATAAAAGTTCCCAGTGTATATTTAAACGGTGTGCATACAAAGTCTGGGCTGTTTTTACTTCCTAGTTCTATAGTTTTACTTGTAATCGCAGGAGGCTTTAGAATTTTACAGTTGCTTATTTTAGAAAACAAGAAACTACTAGGTACATAATAATTACCCATAAGTGGGAATGCAACTACCTTATCCATATTATCACCAATTAAGTATATGAATAAAAAAAATAAGTATTAAACTTATTTTAAATTATTTTAAAATTAATTCTTTTACTTTGTCTTCTAAATACTTATTTTCATCTTCTACTTTAACTAAATTCATATCTATAGCCTTGCCTATATTTATTGTCAAGTTAGATCTAAATTTATAATCTCCACTTATTCCAAATGGGACTATTAAAGAATTGGTTTTCTTTGCAATTTTAGTTACACCATTTTTAAATGGTAATAAAGTATCACTTGTTTTATTTCTAGTTCCTTCTGGAAATATTCCAAGTATTTTTCCATCTTTTAATATACTTAATGATGTTTTAATCGCATTTATATCTAAAGTTTCTCTATCTATTGGGAATGCGCCAAGGCGTGTAAAAATATAATTAGTTATTTTATGATCAAATAGTTCCTTTTTTGCCATAAAATATATTTCATCTTTTACACACATGGCTAATAAAGGTATATCCCATAATGATTTATGGTTTCCAACTAATATATATGGTTTTTCTGGTATATTTTCGATACCATTTATTTTAGGATTATAAATTAATTTAATTGGTACCTTTAATATATTTCTAACAGCCTTATAAAAAGTTATATTTATTTTATTTTCCATAAGTTCTCCTTTTTTTACAATCATTATATCATATTGCGCAAACTATATCTACAAAACTTTCAATTCTAGTTTCAATTCCTCCACTACTTTCTACATCATCTATTATTATATTTATGTAAGGTTTATTTAATTTTCTCATGACTAATTCATTTACTAAACTATCTGGTCCGCATGGAAAACTAGATAAAAATATTATACCGTCTATTTTATCTATACATTTAGTTATACTACTTATATTTTCACGACTATATTTCCAGTATAGTTCTTTAGAATACTTAGTATATTCATCATTAACAAAAAATAAATCGCTATAAATAATTTCTATATTTAATTTCTTTAACATATTTATTATAGGTTCACCAATCATTTTGTCATATATGTTGTATGGATGACCAACAAGTAAAATTTTAGTCTTTTCACTATGTAAATTTCTTAAATTATTTAAAACTTTTGATTTTTTTATTTTCCCACTTTTTACACATGCATATTCATATGCATCTATAACCTCTTTCCTACTTAATCCTAAAGTTTTTCCTATGTTTATTAATCCTTTAAGTTCTGTTTCATCATTATTTAAATTAATATTATAATTTAATATTTTTATATCAAATAAATTATTAATTATGTCATAAAGCGCTAAAAAATTAGTACATGTCTGGTTATCAATTCCATAATTATCTATTCTAGGAATTAAAATATAATCACATTTACCCTGTAAATAAGCAATATGACCTATTAAATTTTTCATCGATAGACACATTTCATCTATAGAATATTTAACTCCTAAATCCATAATTTCTTTGTTTGTTTCTGGGCTTATCACAAGTTTTATATCTAAAAAGTCAAAAAAATTTATCCATAAATCTTTAAAGTAATAAAAATACATACTTCTAGGTATACCTATTTTCATCATATCACCCATTAATTATATGATTTATAATTTTTAAAATTACAATATTTAAAAAACTGTTTACTTAAGTCATCATAAATGTTAAAATATTAATGAAAGGAGTGTTAGTTAGTGAAAAAATTCAGAAATTTCGCTATAGTTTTAGCTATTGTAGTTCTTGCTAGTGGATGTGGAAATAGTAAAAAATTAACATGTTCTATGAAAGATGATATGTCTGGAATGGAAACAAGTCAAAATGTAACTGTAAATTTTAAAGATGAAAAAGTTGAAAAAATAAATCTTTCAATAGATTTTTCTATTACAGATGACTCTATTAAAGAAAATTTTGATGAATTTTCAAAAATGTTAGATGAACAATATGAAAATATGGAATCAAGCTCAGCTGTTAAATTAACTACTAAGTCTGATAAAAAGAATTACAAATACAATGTTACAATAAATATTAACGCTAAAGACGCTAAAGAAGAAGATCTTGATCAATATGGTATGTCTGATCTTGTAGATTCAAAAGTATCAATTGAAGATGCTAAAAAAGAGTTTGAAGATCTTGGATACACTTGTAAATAAGTTTAAGCTTATTTACTTTTTTTATGTTTTGTAGTAAAATCTTCTTATGTGATAAAGAAGGTGATTTTATGTATTATTTAAAAGAACTAACTAATCAAGAATTTAATAATTTCACAGATTCATTTCCACTTTATTCAATTTTTCAAACAAGTGAATACGGTTTTTTAATGAATACAGTAGATTATGATTCTATATTTTTAGGTTTAATGGATGATAACAAAATACTTGCTGCTAGTTTAATTTTAATAGAAAAAGAATCTATATTTAAATATGCATATGCACCTAAAGGATTTTTAATTGATTATAATGATAAATTATTAGTTGAAAAATTTACAGAACTTATTAAAGATTATTTAAACAAAAAAAGAGTTATGGCAATAAAAATAAATCCAATGATTGTAAGAAAATTTACTGATCATACTAATAATACAGTCAATGATAATCCATATTTTAATGAACAAATGGATTTTTTAAAAAAATTAAAATATTATCATTTAGGATTTAATAATCTATTTGAGGCATTTAAACCAAGGTTTGAGGCTATATTAGATATAGATAAAGATATAAACGAGTTATATCGTAACATTAATAGTGAGTTTAAAGAAAAAATTAAATTTGCTGATGATAGTGGTATTAGAATTATTAAAGGTAATAGTAAAAACATAGATTACTTATATGAACAAATTAAAGATAAACATCATAGAGATAAAAAATATTTTGAAGAAATGATGCACCTATTTAAAAAAAGAAATATGATAGATTACTATTATTCTAAACTAGATACTAATGCATATTTAATAAGTGTACAAAAAAGATATCAAAATCAACTTACTATATGTAATAATATAAATAATAAATTATTTGAAAATGTTGGTAAGGATAACGAAGAAATAATAAACAATAAAATAACAGAAGAAAATAAATTAAATGAATTAAAAAAAGAATTAATATACGCAACTAATTTATTAAAAGAAAAACCTGAAGGTATAATAGTATCAACTATTCTACTTGTAAAATATAGAGAGCAAGTATATTTATATACTGATGGATCTAATAAAGAATTTAAAAATTTGTATCCAAAACATTTAATGTTATGGAAGTTAATTGAAAAATATAATAAAGAAGGATATAAAACATTCAATATGGGTGGAATTACTAATCCTAGTGTAGATAATGAAAAATATAATAATCTAAATGAATTTAAATTAAATTTTAATTCTAGAAGTGTTGAATATATTGGTGACTTAGAACTTATAACTAATAATACATTATACACCTTATATAGAAACTCTAAACCATTTAGATATATACTAAAAAAAGACAAATAAGTCTTCTTTTTTTGCAACAAAAAAGTATCCCATAAGAGATACCAAAATAAATTATTTATCTTCTTTAATAAATGCTACTGCAATAGACATTGCTAATCCAATAAAAATTAAATAAGGTGCAAATGATACTTTAACAATACCCATTCCTTCACTTGAAACATGAGAAATTTCATAAATATTTAAAATTACTCCGATAGCTAATGGAATTAATGAGAACTTATATTTGTTTAAAAGTATTAAAACACCTGCTACTGCTGCGGCAACTAAAAAGAACCATCCATCGCCACCATCCATTAAACTTGCAGATTGGCTAATTCCTAATAAACTTGCTTTAGCGAATGGTAAGAAACATCCGATTATTACTAAAGCACATCCAGCAATACCAATCCATTTTTTGTTTTTCTTTACAAAATCCAAATTAATCACTCCTTTACTTATCTTACAATTTAATTATATATTATTTGTTAGAAAAAAGATAGTAAAAATTAAAAATAGAAAATTATTTATAGTCATTATTGGCTAACTTCTAAATATTTTATAATTCATTTATCAATCCTCGCTTTCTTTAAAACAAAAAAAAGATAAATTAATATCTTTTTTTAACTATTTGATAATTTCAGAAATAGATCCAGAACCAACTGTTCTACCACCCTCACGGATAGAGAATTTAGTTCCATTTTCAATAGCGATTGGAGCTATTAATTCAACTGTCATTTCTACATTATCTCCAGGCATAACCATTTCAACACCTTCTGGTAATTCAATAACACCAGTAACGTCTGTAGTTCTGAAATAGAATTGTGGACGATAGTTGCTGAAGAATGGAGTATGTCTTCCACCTTCTTCTTTAGTTAAAACATAAACTTGTGCTTTAAACTTAGTATGAGGTGTAACACTTCCTGGTTTAGCTAATACTTGACCACGTTCTACATCTTCTCTTGCAATACCACGTAATAATACTCCGGCATTATCTCCTGATTCAGCATAATCAAGTGATTTTCTAAACATTTCGATACCAGTAACAACTGTTTTCTTAGTATCTTTTAATCCAACGATTTCAACTTCGTCATTCAATTTTAATTGTCCACGTTCTACACGTCCAGTAACAACTGTTCCACGTCCAGTGATTGTGAAAACGTCTTCAATTGGCATTAAGAATGGTTTGTCAGTATCTCTAGCTGGTGTTTCTATCCAACTGTCAACTGCATCCATTAAGTCAAGAACAGATTGTTCATACTTAGGATCTCCTTCAAGAGCTTTTAATGCAGATCCACGAATTATTGGAGTGTTATCTCCATCGAAACCATATTCGTTTAATAAGTCACGAACTTCCATTTCAACTAGGTCTAATAACTCTTCATCATCAACCATATCACATTTATTTAAGAATACAACCATACGAGGTACTCCAACTTGACGTGATAATAAAATGTGTTCACGAGTTTGAGCCATAGGTCCATCTGTTGCAGCTATAACTAAGATAGCTCCATCCATTTGAGCAGCACCAGTAATCATGTTTTTAACATAGTCAGCATGTCCTGGGCAGTCTACGTGAGCATAATGTCTTTTATCAGTTTCATACTCAACGTGTGCAGTATTAATTGTAATACCACGTTCTCTTTCTTCAGGTGCTTTATCGATATCAGCATATCCTTCGAATTTAGCTAAACCTTTTTTTGATAGAACACTAGTAATAGCAGCTGTTAAAGTTGTTTTACCGTGATCTACGTGTCCAATTGTACCAATGTTAACATGTGGTTTTGAACGATCATATTTTGCTTTTGCCATATTAATTTCCTCCTTTATTTAATACAATATTATTGTATATCAATTAGCAAAAAATATCAATACCTTTTTAATTTCTTTTGTATGTAAAATTAACTTTTTATATTAATTTCCACTTTTTTTAATTACTTCATCAGCAATATTTCTTGGAACTTCTTCATAATGATCAAATTCCATAACGAAGTTTCCTCTACCTTGAGTGTTACTTCTTAAACTAGTTGCATAACCAAACATTTCAGAAAGTGGTACCATAGCATCGATTGCAATAGCATTACCACGAGATTCTTGACCCATAGGACGTCCACGACGAGCAGTTATATCTCCCATAACATTTCCTAGATATTCATCTGGTACAACAACTTGTACTTTCATTATTGGCTCAAGAAGTACTGCCTTACATTTATTTTTAGCTTCTTTAAGAGCTAAACTTGCAGCAACTTTAAATGCCATTTCAGATGAGTCTACTTCATGGTATGATCCATCAAATAAAGTAGCTTTAACATCTATCATTGGGAATCCTGCAAGAACACCAGTCTTAAGTGCATCTTGAAGTCCCTTATCAGTTACTGGTATATATTCACGAGGAACTACACCACCAACGATTGCATCAACAAACTCATATCCCTTTCCAGGATTTGGTTCAAATTTAATTTTAACATGTCCATATTGTCCACGTCCACCAGATTGCTTAATGTATTTACCTTCACATTCTGCTGCTTGTGTAATTGTTTCACGATAAGCAACTTGTGGTTGACCAATATTTGCTTCAACATTAAATTCTCTTTTCATACGGTCAACTATTATATCAAGATGTAACTCACCCATTCCAGCGATTATTGTTTGACCTGTTTCATGGTTAGTTGAAGCTCTAAATGTTGGATCTTCTTCAGATAATTTTTGTAATGCTGTTGCCATTTTATCTTGATCTGCTTTTGATTTTGGTTCAACAGCAAGTTCGATAACTGGTTCTGGGAATACCATTGATTCTAGAATACAAGGTTTCTTTTCATCACATAAAGTATCTCCAGTAGTTGTATTTTTAAGTCCTACTGCAGCAGCTATATCTCCTGTCCATACTTCACTAATTTCTGTACGGTTATTAGCATGCATAAGTAGTATTCTTCCTATTCTTTCTTTAACATTTTTAGTAGCATTTAATACATATGAACCACTACTTAAATGTCCTGAATAAACACGGAAGAATGATAGACGACCAACAAATGGATCTGTCATTATTTTAAATGCTAATGCAGAGAATGGTTCACTATCCTTTGGATGTCTTTCTATCTCTTTACCATCTAAGTCTACACCTTTAATAGATTCTACATCTATTGGGCTTGGTAAATAATCTATTACAGCATCAAGCGCTAACTTAACACCTGTATTTCCAAGTGCTGTTCCGCATAATACTGGGAAGAATTTAACAGCAAGTGTTCCTTTACGTATTGCACGTTTAATTAAATCAACACTAACTTCTTCTCCTTCAAGATATTTTTCCATTAATTCATCATCAAATTCAGCAACTGCTTCAATTAAATCATTTCTCTTTTGTTCTACTATATCTTTTAAGTCATCTGGAATTTCAATAATAGTAGGTTCTTCATGTTGATCATGATCATAATGATAAGCTGTCTTTGTTACTAAATCTATAATTCCATCGAATTCATTTTCAGCACCAATTGGCCATTGGATAGGTTTAGCATTTACACCTAATCTTGAATCTATAGTTTTTAAACTATATTCAAAACTAGCACCCATCTTATCCATTTTGTTACAGAAAATCATTCTTGGAACTTTAAATTCTGTAGCTTGACGCCAAACTGTTTCAGTTTGAGGTTCTACACCTGCTTGAGCATCAAGTAATGCGATAGCACCATCAAGTACACGAAGTGATCTTGATACCTCAACAGTAAAGTCTACGTGTCCTGGTGTATCGATAATATTTAATCTATGTTTCTTCCAATATGCAGTAGTTGCAGCGGAAGTTATTGTAATACCACGTTCCTGTTCCTGTGCCATCCAGTCCATTTGTGATTCACCATCGTGAGTTTCACCTATTTTATGGATTTTTCCAGTGTGGAATAATACACGCTCTGTAAATGTTGTTTTTCCAGCATCTATATGGGCCATTATTCCAAGGTTACGAGTAACTTCTAGACTATATTCACGAGCCATATTATATTTCCTTTCTTATTACCATCTATAATGTGCGAATGCTTTATTAGCTTCTGCCATTCTGTGAGTTTCTTCACGTTTTTTAACTGCTGCACCTGTTCCATTTGATGCATCAATTATTTCATTAGCAAGATTTTCCGCCATAGAATGTCCTCCACGTAATCTTGCATAATTAATTAACCAACGAATTCCTAAAGCTTGTTTACGGTCAGCTTTAACCTCTATAGGTACTTGATAGTTAGCTCCACCTACACGACGAGATTTAACTTCAAGTTGAGGCATTATATTTTCTAATGCTTTATTTAAAACATCCATAGGTTCTTGATTAGTTTTTTCTTTTACTATGTTCATAGCATCATAAAAGATTGTTTGAGCAATACCTTTTTTACCATCTTTCATAATTGTATTTATGATTTTAGTAACTAATTTTGAATTATATATAGGATCTGCTAAAACATCTCTTTTTACTGCACGTCTCTTACGCATTTAAATTCCTCCTTATCTTATTATTTAGTTTTTGGTTTCTTAGTACCATATTTACTACGTCCTTTACGACGTTTTTCAATACCAGCTGTATCTAATGTTCCACGAACAATATGATATCTAACACCGATTAAGTCCTTAACACGACCACCACGTATTAAAACTACACTGTGTTCCTGTAAGTTATGTCCTTCTCCAGGAATATATGCAGTAACTTCCATATTATTTGAAAGTCTAACACGAGCATATTTTCTTAAAGCTGAGTTTGGTTTCTTTGGTGTCATTGTTCCAACACGAGTACATACACCACGTTTTTGTGGAGCTGTTTTATTAGTTTGTACTTTATCTTTACTGTTATATCCAATATTTAAAACAGGTGATTTACTCTTTCTTGTTTTCTTAGTTCTATTCTTTCTAACTAATTGATTTATTGTTGGCATAAAATTCTCCTTTCTTTTACACACATCCAGGTGTTTCATTTTTATCTTAATTAAAGATTTGCCTAAGCAAATCTAATTAAAATGCATTAATAATATACCATTAAATAATATGTTTGTCAATAATTTTTTATACATTTTTTATTCAACATTTACACTAGGGGCAATTACTACACGGAACGAGTTGTCATTGCTAATGTTACCACCTATGCTATTAAAGTTAAACAAGCCCGCAATGGCATCACTGTAATAGTAACCTCCTCGTCTAAACCAAGGGTTATTTGAATTAACAAAGGTTGCAGTGTCACCATACCAACTTGCTATTTCACTTAATGCGTAACCTTTACATTCTTTATCTGTACATAAATCAATAGATTCCACCGTATATTTATCATAATATTTTGAACTATTAGTAAACCATGATTCATCAAAACCTGAATTTTTTGGCATATTATTTAAGTTACCCATTACTCTTTCCCCAGATCCACCACTCATATCATATATTCCATATATTGTCCCTGTTGTACTTGCTCCTGTTCCTTTTAATTTTACATCATATGTGTATTGTGGATTTGTCGTTGAAGATTTACTTGGTGTTCCATTACTACTTCCTGTTATGAATGAACTTGATTTATTTTGATATATTTCCTTATTTGCTCCTTCGTATGTGGGATTCCCATATTTTCCATATTTTGATTGGGAAAGGTACGCTACTGCTCCCCATTCTCTATTTTTCATCATATGACTATCTGCGTTTTTTACAAGTGCGTTAAATTTTTTTGCAGTTTCAAATTGATTACTTATAGTTTGAAATCTTAATGATTTTACATTTGGTAATATATATGGATTCTGTTCAGTGTTATTACAATTAGTTTCACTTTCTGATGTATAACATGTACTAGTTTTATCTGTGCTTGTTTCAAATTTTCCTACCCATATTCCACTTAGTTCATCATCTCCAAATGTAAATGCAGGGTGTATTGTATAGTCTTTAGTTGGCTCAGTAGTACTTTTAGATATAAAGTTTACTGATATTTCTTTTTCTTTCTCTCCTATTTTATATTCATATCTTGGTATCCATACAAACATTGCTTTTACATCAGTATCTAAATCAAGTTTATCCCCTACTTTTTTCAATTTTGCTGCATCTGTTAATATTACTGCATTTGCCCATTCATAATTTTTGTAGTCATACCACTTATCTGATGTATCGGCAATTTGCCATGCATCATCTTCATATATTACTGGTGTCATTCCACTTAAAATAGGATTTACTGTTATATAATTATCACAACTACCTACATCATATA
>CANRAQ010000020.1 GCA_947628725.1 uncultured Bacilli bacterium
ATAAACTACACTCTACTGGTTTACAAAATGCTATTAAAGCAGATGAGATGATTAAAGATTCTCATAATAAAAATAATGGTAATAATGATGAATTAGGTTTTGAAAGTCCTTTTGATGATAATTCTAATACTAATGAAGTTAAGAATAGTCAAGTTGTAGGAGAAAAAGAAGAGATTAAAGAAGAACCTACTACAAGTAACATAGAAGAAAGCAATATTGAATCTACTATTACTGAAACACCTGAAGTAAAAGAACATATCTTTAATGAAGAATTACCTAAGGTTGAAGAACCTGAAGTAAATCAAGTTGAAGAAAATCAAATTGATGAACCTAAAGAAGAAAAACATAGTATCTTTAACTTCAACAAGAAAAATATATTTAAATAAGCCGTTTGGCTTATTTTTTCATAAAAAAAACTGATTATAAAATCAGTTATATTGTTAATAAATTAATTATTGTATCAAAATTTAATTTAGTCAAAACTATAAGTATTGCTGAGACCGCTAAAAATGGTCCAAATGGTACTTCATGAGATTTAGTTCTTTTAACCAATATAAGTGATATTGGTAGTCCTACTACTGCTGCTATAAATACGCTAATAATAGACATTGGAAATCCAAACATTAATCCAAAAGTGGCTAAAAGTTTAATATCTCCCCCACCCATAGATTCTTTTTTAAATATAAAATCACCAAATAGTTTAATTAACAACATGAATACAAATGCCAAAACTGCATCTAATATACTTTTACCTACACCAGGTAATCCTACTATAAAATATTTAATTATTATTATAAGTATTGAAAATACTATTAGTATGCTATCAGGTATAGTCATAGTTTGATAGTCACTTATTATTATAATTAATAACATTGAAATAAATACTATCGATAATAAACATTCTAATGTAAAACCATAAACTACGAATGATAATGCAAAAGAAAGTCCACTTAAAAATTCAAAAATTGGATAAAAACATGATATTTTATCTTTGCAATTTTTACATTTACCACCTAAAAATATAAATGAAAAAATGGGGATTAATTCTAATGCACCTAATTTATGATTACATTTAGTACAATGTGAAGGAGGATATATAAGTGACTGTCCTTTAGGCACCCTATACCCTACTACATTGAAAAATGAACCAAATATTGCTCCTATTATAAAGAACAATATTATAATACTAAAATACATCAAATCACCCCATATTTTGAAATTGTTGATACATGTTAAACATTGGTACTATAACTGCAAGTAATATAATACCTACTGAGAAAGTTAAGAATATAATCAATATAGGTTCTACTAATGATTTAATTCTAGAAACAGTATTCTTATGTAAACTTTGATAGTAAGTAGATACTCTTTCCATCATTTCTGCTAATTGACCAGTTTTTTCACCAGTAACTATCATTTCATACGCAGGTACTGGAAAAGCCCATTGATCTTTAAATGCTGCAGATATCTTATCACCTTTAGCTAAGTTTGTAATTGTATCATATATCATCATTTTATAATATTCATTATTTGTAACTCTATTAAGTATCTCCATACTATCTGTTATGTGTACATTATGTGATAGTAATGAAGAAAATGTTTTAGAGAACATAGTTACTTCATTATATATTATTACATCCTTGACAACAGGTATATGCATCAATACAAATTGAACTGAAGTTCTTATAACTTTAACATTCTTATACAAATATACGAATATCAATATGAATGCAATGATACCTAATATTAACCAAATTATATTTTTTTCAAGGAAATGACTTACATTTATTACTGCTAAGGTAAATGCAGGCACTTGTGTTGAATCCATTGAATTATATATATCTACAAATTTTGGAACAACGAACATCATAACAAAAGTTACTACTGCAAGTGTAAATATAAATACTATAGTCGGATAAGTTAAGGCACTTATCATCTCTTTTCTTGCCTCTTCAGCTTCAGTATAATAATTAACCATATCATCTAATGCTTCAGGTAATTCACCTGTAAGTTCTGATGCTTTAACCATGTTAATTAATAATTTTGGAAATGCATTACCCCTTTTTTCCAAAGCAGAACTAAAACTTTCACCGACAGTTAAGTCATAAGTAACATCTCTTAATATATTTTTATATGTCTTTTTTTGAACTTGTCTTATCAATATATTCAATGCTTCAACAAGTGGTATACCAGATTTAATATATGTAGATAATTGTGTAAGTAAGAATATTAAATCCTTATTTTTAACTTTTGTTCCACTGTTTCCAACAGTACCATGTAAAGTTTGAATTAATTTACTTGTTCTAATACTATAAACTTTTAAACCTTCACCAATTAAAAATGATTGTACATCTAATCTAGAAAAAGCATCAAAATATCCTTTTACTTTTTTACCCTTTTCATTTATAGCAATATATTCCCATGTAACACGTTTACCTTTAGGATGGTCTTTTTCATCTTCTTCATCTGAAAAGTCTACAAGCATGTCCATAGTTTCGAATGTTTTTTTGTTTCTAGCATTCTTTATTAAGGCAAAATTATCAAATCTTTTCTTTATCTTTCTTGGAATAGCTGATATAACTAGTAAAAATGAATTAATAAAATCTCCAAATTTTTTCTTTTCTACTTTAACAGTTTCATCCTTAAAATTTTGATCATTTAATTTAGTGTTTTTCTTTTCTCTTGCTTCTCTTTTCTTTTCTTTTTCTAAAGCTTTGTTTGCTCCCTTTTTCAATTTTTCAACATCGATATCTTTAGGTAAAAATAACATCCTAAATAATATTACAAATGGAAATATTAAACCATAAATTACATATTTAATAAATCTATATATTAGAACACAAAACTTTAAGAAACCTAGAACTATTACATTCTTTTTTTTCTTTTTTTCAGTATTCAAATATAAACACCTGCCAATCTTCTTACTCTCATATAATAAAATTATAACATATTTTTTTAAATATTAAAACTTTTTTTAGCAATTTCATATAATATTTTAGAAATATTAATTAGGAGGATAACATGAATTTTTATAATCCCTATTTTTACGCTATTCCAAATGTGGCAGCAGCCCCAAGAGTTGGACTATTTAGTAGACTTTTTGGTGGAACTGGTATAACACTAAGTGGTATATTAAATGGTACTCAAAGAGCTTTAAATTTTGCTAATCAAGCAATTCCACTTGTGAAGCAAGTAAAACCTATGATAGGTAATGCTAAAACTATGTTTAAAGTTATGAATGAATTTAAGAAAGTTGATGCCCCTAAAACTAGAAAATATGATACATCAAATAAAAATGTAGTTTCTAATAGTTCAAATGAAATTGATAATACTGAATATGTAAGTTATGATAATGGTCCAACTTTTTTTGCATAGAAAAAGTAGCTAAGCTACTCTTTTTTTAATATAAATTAATCTATTTAAATTTAACAAATTTAAGTACAAATATTTTAAAACTGTATTTAAGTTTTAATAATATTTTTTTATTTGATATATTATGTTTAATTTTTTTATATTTTTCTATTAAATATTTTCTATACTCTGTATTATTTTTAAGCATTGGACCTAAAATATAATCTACATCTTTATAATTACTAGTTCCTTTAATGAATTTGATTATTATATAAGGTCTATTTCTATCAAATAAAAATATTTCACTATCTATATAATAACCTAATTCTATAACTTTTCTTCTTAATAATTCTATATCATTATTAGATGAAATAATTAATGTATTACTTAATTTATTAGTATGCAATATTTCAAGTATAGTATGGGTTCCAAGACCACTTATTACTATATTATCTTCGTCATTAACATCAATATCATTTAATCCAACAGTAAGTTTAGTTTTTATTTTTCTAGTTAACTTATATTTACTTATATTTTTTTTTGCCATCTTTAAGGCATTTTCATTTATATCACACGCTAAACACTTATTATCATTATTAAGTGTTAGATATATATCTAAAAGAGCATGATCACACCCAACATCAATAACTCTAGTTCCAACATCTACTAAAGTTGCAACTGCTTCTAATCTTTTTGATAAATTCATTAGTCACCCATATAATCTCTTAATTTTCTAGAACGTGATGGGTGTCTTAATTTACGAAGTGCTTTAGCCTCAATCTGACGTATTCTTTCCCTAGTTACACCAAACATTTGACCAACTTCTTCAAGTGTTCTAGGTTTTCCATCTTCAAGACCAAATCTAAGTCTAATTACTTTTTCTTCTCTTTCAGTAAGAGTTTCTAGAACTTGGCTTATTTCATCCTTAAGCATTTCGTTAGTAGCGAATTCTTCTGGGCTTAAATTTCTTTCATCTTTTATAAAGTCACCTAAATGTGAATCATCTTCTTCTCCAATAGGTGTTTCCAAACTTACTGGATCCTGACTTATCTTATATATTTCACGAACTTTTTCTACATTAGTTCCCATCTTTTTAGCCAACTCTTCTTCTGTTGGTTCACGATTTAGTTCAAGAGTTAATTGTCTTTGAATACGAGCAAGTTTATTTATAGTTTCTACCATATGAACTGGAACACGTATAGTTCTGGCTTGATCTGCTATTGCACGAGTTATAGCTTGTCTAATCCACCATGTAGCGTATGTTGAAAATTTATAACCTTTTGTAACATCAAATTTATCTACGGCCTTCATAAGCCCAATATTTCCCTCTTGAATCAAGTCAAGGAATAACATACCTCTACCAACATAACGCTTTGCTATACTTACAACTAGACGTAAATTAGCCTCAGCAAGTATATTTTTTGCCTCTTCATCACCATCAGTTATTCTATCTGCTAAAATTCCTTCTTCTTCTAATGATAAAAGTTTTATTTGACCTATTTCTTTCAAATACATTCTAACAGGGTCATTTATAGTTAAATCCTTGGTAAGTGCATTATCGTCAAGTAAAATTTTTGCGCTTGAGTTTTCATCATCTTCTTCACCCTCAGATATAATGGCAATATTATTTTCATTAAATGCATTATATAATTCATCTAGACTATCTGCATCTAAATCTAATCCCTTTAATGAAGTTGCTAACTCTTCATAAGTTATAAATCCCTTTTCTTTACCATTTTTTACTAATTCACTTTTTCTTTCTTCAAATGTTTTTATTTCATCTATCATATTCTTCACTCCTTTTTTTGATTTCAAGAGCCTTGTTTGCTAACTCTAACTTCTTCTTATAATCAGTTTCGTTTTTAATTTTATTTTTATATACATTAGATTGTTCTTTTTCGTTATATTCTTTTATATTATTTAAATAATCTTCTATTTCATCTTTATTTATTTCATCAGATAAATTTAAAGACATAACCTCTCCTACAGCATTAATTGATTCAGTATCATCTTTTAAGTAAGTTATAAAATCTGCAACATTTATATATTCATTATCTTTATAAAATAAATCTATCTGAAACGCTAAATGTCTATACTTATCTATAGGTATATGAGTAATTTTCTTCTCATACATCTTTATTACATCTACACTTTGTAACATATAATAAATTAAATACATTTGTGATTTAATATATTTATTTCCTTTAATAGTTAAAGTATCTTTTACCTCTACTTTTAAAGTATTTTTATTTTTAAGTTTTTTCTTTATTATATCTACATCTACTTTAGTTTCTTCACTTAATTTATTTATACTTACTTCTTTTAATATCTCATCATCTATATTATCAATTTCATTTATCATATTATTTATGTAATTAGATAAATCTAAAGTGTTACTTAAATCATACTTACTCTTTAATAATGATTCTTTAAATTCAATTATATTCATAGAATTTTTAATTTTATTTATAAATTTATCTTTTCCATTTTTTAATATATATTCATCAGGGTCACTATTATCTTCAAGTCTCACTATTCTTGGTGTTATACCTAGTTTACCTAATTCAACTATTGCGCCTTTTGTAGCCTTTAATCCTGCATCATCACCATCAAAGCACAATACTACATTACTTGATAGTTTTCTAATTAACATTGCTTGATCTTTACTAAAAGCTGTACCTAGTGCGGCAACACAATTTTTTATTCCTGCTTGATATGACCTTATTACATCCATAGGGCCTTCCATAATTATAACTTCTTTTAATTTTCTGCATTCATCTTTTGCTCTATGGTAGTTATATAATAATTCTCTTTTCTTAAATATATCAGTTTCTTTACTGTTTACATATTTATTTTCTTTTTCACCATTATATACTCTACCATTGAATCCTATAACATTACCATTTAAGTCATATAAAGGAAACATTATCCTATTTCTATATACATCATGTAGTTCATATTCACTTTCATTTACTAAACCACTTCTTATAAGTAATTCATCACTATAATTTTTAGATTTAAGTAATTTAGTTAATGTATCTTTTTCATTTAATGATAATCCTATATCAAATTCTTTAATTGTTGCATCATCTAAATTTCTAGAATTTAAATATTGTCTAGCTTTTTCACCATATTTTGTATTAATGTTATTTTGATAAAACTTATTACTTAAACTATAAATATCATATAATTCCTGATATTTATTTTTACTTCTAGCTTGTCCAATATCAATACTTATACCTGCCATATCAGCGCATTTTTTAACTGCTTCTAAAAATGATATATTTTCATAATCTTGTACAAATTTAAATACAGATCCAGTAGCTCCACAAGAAAAGCAAGTATATATTTGTTTTTCTCTAGATACACTCATACTTGGTGAATGATCATCATGAAATGGACATACACCAAAATAATTTTTACCTTTATTAGTTAAAGGTAAATAATTTGATATTACTTCTACTATATCTAAATTATTTCTTATCTCACTTAATGTACTATTTTCAATCTTCATAATACCACATCCCAAAATGCACCTATAATTAACAAACGACAAAAAATTCAAATTTCCTTTTTTTTTGAGCATTTTTTTAAAAAAATTTAAAAAAAATACGCATTTTTGTAAAAATTGCGTATAAAATGTTCAAAAATATATAAATTTTATAAATTATTTTTCCCTTTTTATAAGTAATTTTTCAATAATTTCATCTGAAGTTTTTTCCATAAATTCATCTGATAATCTTATATATCCTAATTCATCTAAATTATTCATATATTTTTCAGCACTTTTAGAATAATTATCACAAACAAATATAATTTCAGAAAGTGGTTTTAAATATATTTCACCAATCTTAGATGGATTATTTATAAATATATATTCAGTTATATTTATTGAATGTTTCTCAAAGTCATCATACATATAATCTTCAATAGCAGTATATCCAAAACCTAAAATTGATTTTTTAGAAATATCTGTAACTTCCTTAATTATTCTTTTTTTATCTTTTAAAAATTGTTGCTTGGATGCACATTCATAAGACATATTACTAATACCAACAATATTTTTATTTTCTAATACTTTAATCTGTGACATAATCATCTAGTCTCCTCTTTGATTAAATATATTATAACAAATACACTTATTTGTCAATAATTATATCACTATAAATAAATCGTATTATTTATTATTTTATAATCAGTTTTATACTTTAACTCACGTATAAGTCTAAATAAAGCCTCATCCTTCTTTTTTGCTTCAATCATAATATCAAAATCTCTATTAATAAATTTTATTTTTTCTAAAAATTCTATAAAATCATCACTATTTATATAATCATGGTGACTAATTTTATTTTTTTTATCTTTAGGTGATGAAAAATGTATTTTAGGAATATCTTTCCAAGTTGAAAATATATCTTCAATATAATCTTCTATATGTTCATTAGAATTATTTATTTTATAATGATGATAGTCTAATACCATAGGAATATTTAGTTTTTTACATATTTTTAATACATTTCTAATATTATAACTTTTATCATCGTTCTCAACAACTATAAGTCTTTGTATAGATTTATCTAACATATTAAAGTTATCTATGAATCTTTTAGCGCCTGCCCCTTTACCACCTATTTTACTTCCAACATGCAATACTAATATAGACTTAATTCCCATATATTTATACATTTTTTGATATATTTTGAGTATATTAAAAGTAGAATCTCTAACAGATTCACTTACACTATTTAATACTGTATATGCGCTAGGATGCATATCTACTCTTAAATTATTATCTTTAATTATATTACCTACTCTTTTATATAAATCTTTATATTGATCAAAAAAATCATATTTGACATCTGGATGATTTACTAAAGGTAGTAATTCAGAAGTCATTCTAAAAAATTCTATATTATTTCTTATATTATATTTTAATATTTCTTCTAAACATTCAAAATTTTTTCTTATAGTTTTATCTAATTTTTCATTTGCTTTATCACCTAATTTTTTATAATTTGTATATGTCATTGTATGTGATGAAGTTATATCTATACTAACAGGAACACAAGCATATCCTAATCTTATTTTCATTTTATCACCATTATTAGTATAAATAGAAAGGAGTTTTTTATGAATCTAAAAAAAGCAAAAATAATTGCAGTAATTGGAATATTTATTTTATGCTTTATTTTTCATTTTGTATATGAATTTATTCCTTGTTCCTTAACCGCAATATTTTTTCCAGTAAACGAATCTATTTGGGAACATCAAAAATTAATTTTTACAAGTGTAGTATTCTATGGAATAATAGATTATATAATATTAAACAAGTTTAAAATAAAATATAATAATTTCCTATGTTCATTATTTATAAGTTCAATAACTATAATACCAATATTTTTATTAATGTATCTACCATTATTTTATAGTATTGGTCCTAAAATGATAGTAAATATCGGCATTATGTTAATAGCTATAATAATATCACAAGTAATTAGTTTTTATGTGTTACAAACAAAAAATTGTCCTAAAGGAAATATTATATCTTTAATACTAATTATAGTTTCATATATAATTTTTGCATATCTAACTTACTACCCTATTAAAACTGAATTATTTTTTGATACAGAAGAAGAAAAATATGGTATAAATAACTACAACATATAATAAAGAGAGCAAAATATTGCTCTCTAATCTATATAAACACCTTACCATTACTTAGGTAAAGATGAGGTGTAGCAAACAATAGTAACTATTTTTAGTATACTCATATTATTTTAAAATATTCACATAATTAATATTTAAAATACACCCATAAATAATATATTCAATATATTATTTTTTGTTAAATTAATTTTTAGTCTTTATTTTTAATTTACTTTTAATATTAAACATAATACTTCCATTTATATCTGTTCTATAAATTTTACTATTTTTTAAATTCTCTAATACTTCGGTATTAGGGTGATTATATCTATTATTTTTACCTACTGATATCAAACTATATTTAGGATTTATAATATTTATAAATTCTTTACTAGAACTTGTCTTACTACCATGATGTCCTACTTTTAAAACATCTATATTTTTTATATTATATTTTTCTAAAATATCGTTTTCTTTAACTACTCCTGCATCTCCCATAAATAAGAACTTATAATTATTGTAATTAAAATATATAACATTACTAGAATCATTTTCATTATCATAATTACCAGTATTTAAAAAATATAAATTATTATCTACAATATCTAATTTACTAATACAACTATAATATGGTATTTTCTTTTTATTTAAATTATCAATTAAATTTTGTTCTAATTCATTATATTTACCACAATTAAATATTACTTTATCAACTTTAAAATTATTAATTAAATTAATAGATGAACCCATATGGTCAAAATCACCATGAGTAATTATTAAAAAATTAATACTTTTTATTCCCTCACTTTTTAAATAATTTATTATATTACTAGATATATCATAATTATATATTCCACCTGTATCTATTAATATATTTGCCCTATTATAAGGTAGATGTATCAAAGAAGAATCTCCTTGATTAACATCTATAAATGTTACATATGGATTATTTCTTATATAATTAATATTACTATGTATAGATATTAAAATAATTAATAAGATTAAACTTTTATAATTTCCTTTTTTAAATGATTGTAAGATAAATACTATAACTATATAATATAGTAAAACTAAAAATATGTTTATATGACATAATATTATTTCTATTTTAAATTTACTTATTATTAAAGATAAATTTTCTAATATATTTATCAATATTTCATATATAAAACTTAATTTAGGAATAAATAATACTATAAGAGATACTGGAAATATTAATATAGATACTAGTGGCACAAATATTATATTATTAAATATTGTCATAATGTTAATACTAAAATAATTATTTATAAGTATTGGTATACTTGCTAAAAAAGATATAAACGATGTAATAATAGTTTTTTTAATATAACCATTATATTTACTTATAAGACTATTATAAAATATCAAAAATAAAGATATTAAATAACTAAATTTAAAACCTACATTATATATATTATATGGATTATTTATTAGACTTAAACATAATATTATTAAAAGTATTTTAAATGTACTGATATTTAATTTTAAAAATTTATTTAAAGTAAGAGCCACAAATAACAATGTGGCTCTTATTACAGATGGAGTAAAATTTGTTAAAAACATATAAAATAATAAAAATATTATTACAAATATATAATTAATATTATTCTTTTTTATTTTATTTAATATATATAAAATTATAGTAGATAAAAGTGTTATATGCATTCCACTTACTGAAAACAAATGACTTATTCCATTAACTCTATATGAGTTAAGTATATCATCACTAATATTATTAGTATTTCCTAGAATAAAAGTATGTAAATATTCACTTTTTTTAATTTTATTTATTCTACTTATTAAATATTTTTTTATTTCATATAATGGATTTTTATTTTTATTAATTAAATTAATTTTAGTTGCATTCATCATAAAATATGTGTTTTTACTTAACATATATTTTTTATAATTAAATAAATTAAATATAGTAGAATTTTCTATTTCTTTTAATTTACCTATAACCTCTACTTTATCACCTAAATTTATATTAGTATCATTATAATAATATACTTTTACATTTTCCTTAGCCTTAATTGTAATAATAGTTTTATCTTTATCTTTTACTAAATCTGTAACTATACCAATAATATTTTTATCATCAATATTATACTTACTAGATACATTATTTATATTATAAATAACTACTATTAAAGTAGTTATTACAATAAAACATAAAAATATATTAGAGTTTAATATGATCTTTAATTTTTGAATAGGCACTTTCTCCTATACCTGATACATTCATTATATCTTCTAAATTTTTAAATAATCCATTCTTATTTCTATATTCAATAATTGCCTTAGCCTTAGATTCACCTATTCCATTTAATTTCATTAAATCTTCTACACTACCTGTATTGATAGAAATTAATTCATCCTTCTCTAGTTCTTCTGTTTTTTTATCATCTTTATTATTACTATCTTCTTTTTCATTTACTACATCATTTTGATTTATACAAGCATCATTAACAACATCTGGACAATCACACTCATATTCTATTACAACTTTATTACTATCCTTTAGTGCCTCTATTTCAGAATTTGAATATACTATTATGACATTTTCGTCTACTAATTTTTTACTTAAGTTAAGATTTATAGTATTCGCACCTTCTTTTAGACCTCCTGCCATATTTATCGCATCTATTACTCTACTATTACTATTTAATTCATATACACCACTTTTTTTAACATAACCTTTTATATCAACTTTTATCTTTGCTATTTCTTCTTCATCGGTATTATCTTTTTCTTTACTATTTTCCTCATATAATATTTGAGGTTCTACAACTTCTACTTTTTCTTTTTTATTATTATTTTCAAAATATAACCATAATGTAATTAGTATTATAAATAATATTAAAGTTATTATTATATACTTATATTTTAATATATAAAATTTTAATTTTTCCATATTTCCTCCTAGTGATCTTCCATATATATTATATTTCATAAAATCCCTAAATCCTTTTTTATTGCAAATATTTTTAATATTTCGTATAATATAATAAAGATGATAAAGGTACCTTGGAGGAAGTACTATCATTTAGCGCCATACCCATGTGGTTAACGAGGATAACAATTATCGAGATATCTTTTTAGATTATTAGGCGGATGTTGTTACGGCTTTTTGTGTAGTCGATAAATATATATAAAAAATAAAATCAAAATTATAACAGAGTATATATTAAACACATAATATTTTGGAGGATTGATTTTTAATGTGTGGTATCACAGGATACATAGGAAAAAATAAAAACGCTATCAAGGTCATAATAGATGGACTTGAAGCATTAGAATATAGAGGTTATGATTCCGCTGGAATTGCCTATATAACAGATAATAAATTAAAAGTTATAAAAGAAAAAGGAAAAATAGTTAATTTAAAAGAAAAAGTTGATTTAAATATAAAATCAACTTTAGGTATAGGTCATACAAGATGGGCTACCCATGGTGAACCTAGTAAAGAAAATTCACATCCACATACTGTAAATAAATTTACTGTTGTACATAATGGAATAATTGAAAATTATTTAGAATTAAAAGATACTCTTTTAAAAAATGGTTATACATTTAATAGTACTACTGATACTGAAGTTGCATGTGCTTATATAGATTATTTATATAAAGAAGAAAAGGATATATTAAAAACTTTAAATAAGGCTACTAAAATATTTAGAGGTTCATATGCACTTGGTATAATATGTATAGATGATTTAGATAATTTATATGCAGTTAGAAAGACTAGCCCACTTATTATCGCTAAAGGTGATGGTGAAAATTATATTGCTAGTGATGTTCCTGCAATATTAAAATATACTAATAAATATATGCTTTTAGATGATAATGAAATTGCTAAAATAAGTGTTTCAGATATAAAAGTATATAACGATAAATTAAAAGAAGTAACAAAAGAAACATATGAATTTGAGGGTTCTTATGAATCTAGTATGAAATGTGGATACGATCACTTTATGTTAAAAGAAATACATGAAGAACCAATAGTATTTTCAAATACCGTTAATTCAAAAATGGATAATTTACCAGATTTTTCTAAATATAATCAAATACATATAGTTGCGTGTGGTTCAGCATATCATACGGGACTAGTTGGAAAATATTTAATTGAAAAATATGCAAATATACCTGTATATGTTGAGGTGGCTAGTGAATATAGATATAAAAAGAATTTCTATGATAAAAATACATTAGTAATATTTGTATCTCAATCTGGTGAAACTGCAGATACACTTGCCGCTTTAAAAAAGGCTAACGATGATAATATTGATACATTAAGTATAGTTAATGTTGTAGGTTCTAGTATTGCAAGAG
This sequence comes from uncultured Bacilli bacterium, assembly GCA_947628725.1. Taxonomy (GTDB): domain Bacteria; phylum Bacillota_I; class Bacilli_A; order RF39; family UBA660; genus UMGS1613. Next base: position 13,351 of record CANRAQ010000020.1, read on the forward strand.
AATCAAAATATGTTATATATACTAAAGCAGGATGTGAAATAGCAGTTGCTACTACAAAAGCATATCTAGCCCAATTATCAGTATTTGCTCTTATTACTTCATGGATTAGTAAAGATAAAAATATATTAAAAGATATAGATAAAATAAGTAATCTAATAGAAGAAACTATAGATAAAAACTATTTAGATATAGCAAAACAAATATATAAAAATAATAATATATTCTTTATAGGTAGAGGAATAGATTATGCATTATGTATGGAAGGTTCTTTAAAATTAAAAGAAATCTCTTATATAAATAGTGTTGCATATCAAGCAGGAGAACTTAAACATGGTACTATATCTTTAATTGAAAAAGATACTCCAGTTATTGCTATTGCAACAAACGATGAATTACTTGAAAAAACTATAAGTAATATTAAAGAAGTAAAAGCAAGAGGAGCAAAAGTTATATTTATAACTAATAGTGATGTTACAGGTGATTTCTATGATTATATTATAAAAATACCTAAAGTATGTGAAACATTACAACCTATATTAACAGTTATACCTCTTCAGTTAATTGCATATGAAGTAGCAAAACTTAATAATTGTGATATAGATAAACCTAGAAATCTAGCAAAATCTGTAACTGTAGAATAGAAGCCAATTTGACTTCTATTTTTTTATAAATAAAAAGTAATAGAAATAATCTATTACCTTCCATATGTTCTCATTTTCATCATTTTACTACTCACAAGAACCATACTATTTATGTGTTTATTTAGCCTAATCGCTAAATAGGAATTAAACTTCTACTATAAACCGTACTGAATATAATCCTTAAACTATATTAACTGACAGAAGTTTTACTTACTTATTGTAGTTGGCGCAACGACAACGCGGAAAGATTTGTTGTTGTTCCAATTGCCATTGTTGTTGTTGAAGTTGAACATGCCCGCATTGGTGTCACTATCGTAGTTACCACCGCGTTTGAACCAAGGGTTACTAGAATTAACAAAGTTCGCGTTTACAGTTTAATCCCTCATGCCTACTTTTTGTTTGCAAAGTAGGCATGCTATTTTTTAATTTTTTCTACCATGTGCCACTCTCAAAAAAGAGTGAGAGTGGCACATGTTCTTATATAATTTATTTATCATTCTACTTTCTTATATTTTTACTGCGTTCAGAGTAATTCGGCTCACTTCGTTCACCTCAAGTAGTTGGCGCAACGACAACGCGGAAAGACCCGTCGCCGACCCAATTGCCACCGCTGACGACGAAGTTGAACACGCCCGCACCGGTGTCATCGCCGTAGACACCACCACGACCGAACCAAGGGCTACTAGAATCAACAAAGTCCGCGTAATCTCCGTACCATCCTTCTGTCTCACCTAATGCATGACCTTTGCATTCTGCATCTGTACATGAACTAGTAGAAGTTACACTGTATTTATCATAATATTTAGAATCTGGAAATGGTTTTCCATCTGTTTTTTCTCCTGAATTTAGACTTCCATTAAATCCTGAATTATACGTTGCACTATTTCCTGAACGCGGATTACCATTTGAATCTGCCAATACGCCCATTACATATTCCCATGCTCCTCCGCTCATATCATATACTCCATATACTGTTCCTGTTGTACTTGCTTTTTGTCCTTTATCTGTATTATATGTATTTGTTGTACATGTTGTTGAAGATGAACCTGCACTTGCTGTATCTCCTGCTATACCAGTAATATAACTACTACAATTATTTATATAAACTTCTTCTTGGTCATTTCCATATTTTCCATATTTACTTTGAGATAAGTATGCTACTGCTCCCCATTCACTGTTTTTCATCATATGGCTATCCGCATTTGTTACAAGTGCATTAAATTTTTGTGCGGTAGCAAATTGATTAACAGGTTGTTGATATCTTAATGATGATACATTTGGTAATATATATGGGTCTTGATTTTCATTATTACAATTAGCAGTGCTTGCTGATGTATAACATGTGCTATTCTTATCTGTACTTGTTTCAAATTTTCCTACCCATATTCCTGTTAGTTCATCATCACCAAATTTAAATGCTGGATGTACTGTATATCCTTCTGTTGCATTTGTACCTTTCCCACTTATAAAGTTTACTGATATTTCTTGTTCTTTTGTTCCTATTTTGTATTCATATCTTGGTATCCATACAAACATTGCTCTTACATCTGTATCTAAATTTAATGCTTGACCTTCTGACTTTGCCTTTCCTGCATCTGTTAATATTACTGCATTTGCCCAATTATATTGATCATAGTTATACCATGTATCTGATGTATCTGCTATAACCCATGCATTATCTTTATAAACTACTGGTGTCATTCCTACTAGTTCTGGTGCATTTGGTTCTTGTTCTTTTTTACTATTTCCATCTTTTATTTTTAGATTGCCTTTTTCATCTGTTTCTAATACTACATCTTTATATGTTAAGTCTTCTACTTTCTTTACTATTCCTCTTTCAAATGTTATAGTTCCATCTGTTGGTTTTTCTCCATCTACTTCTACTACTAATTCTTCTCCATCACAAAGTAGATTTCC
>CANRAQ010000021.1 GCA_947628725.1 uncultured Bacilli bacterium
TTAGAATATAGAAATTTAATTAATGAAGGAGATCAAAATTATTTAGAACATGTTATGTCATGGATAGGTAATGATTTTATGATTAAAAATAAAAAGCCTAATGGGGAACTTTGTGAACTTTGTATTTCATGCCCTGTTGAAATAAAAAAAGCAAATTTTAATTGAAATATATAAAAAAAGTGTTATAATTAAATTTAGAATAGTGATAGGAGGTTATAGAAGTATATGAAGAAGAAAGTATTATTTTCTTTAGTAGTAAATTTATTATTAATAATTGGGATAAATAATGTCAAAGCAGTAACAGTTACTCAAGCAGAACCATCACGTTATTTATATTATTCTGGAAATGGAGCAACTGTTACTTGGACTACATCATTCTCAGAGGCACAGCAAAAGCAAGTAGATTTTTTTAGGTATAAACATGATGAAAACAACCTTGCATATGTGTGCGAATCTGGGCCATTGGTGCAGCCACCTTACAATACGCCATGTTCATATATATCTAGTTTTTTGGGCACTGATAAATCAATAGGAACTGCATATATTATTCAGCAGATACTAGGTACACCTAATGGTCTATATTATACCCAAGATAGTTCGAACTATCAAAAGTATTTTTGGGCTGAAATAACTGCTTTAGCTTATTTAGGAGCATCAGGCCAAAATTATCAATCAAAGTATGGCAATATAACAATTGCAAGTAATAAAACAATGAATCAAATAATTAATGAAGCTAAAAATTATTCTACGAAATATTCTAAAAGTGTTAATATTACCCTATCATCTAGTTCTTTTACATTTTCATTAGATAGTTCTGGCAATAACTATGTTTCAAATAAGATATACATTAAGGACACTAATGGGAATGCAGGTAGTATAACAGTAACAAAAACAGGAGATTATTCTAAATTTAGTTTTACTAATAATACTGATAGTAGTGGACACTATTTACAATATAGCATCCCAAAGTCTAGTTTTACAGGATCTCTTACTGTTGGGGTTAAAGTATCTACAACAAATAGTTACTATGGCACAGAATCTTATAACTGTGCTCCATATCAAGATGTAATGTCGTCAAAATTACACAAATTATCAAAGAGTGATGAAGCTACAGCTTCAGGTACAGTAAAACATGAAACAGGTAAATTAACTGTAAAAAAAGTAGATGCTAGTGGCAATGCTGTAGCAGGAGCAGAATTGCAAGTATCTTGCCCTAAATCTGGACTAAATACATCATTTATCACAGCAACAACTGATAAAGTTTTTACAAATCTAGAAGTTGGAGATGTATGTACAGTAACAGAATTACATGCACCAAGTAAGTATGTAAAAATAACAACTTCAACTGTAGCTACGGTTACAGTAAGTGGGGTTACAGCTACAGTTACAAATAAATTAAATAAAGTATCATTTTCTAAGGTGAACTCATCAGGTACATATGTATCAGGTGCAACATTAGAAATAAGAACTAATGCAAGTGATGCAGGAACAGTACAAAGTTTCTGTGGAGGAACATGTAGATGGACTTCAGGAACAAGTAAGAAATCATTTGAAGGAATACCAGCGGGAACATATTATTTAGTAGAAACAGTTGCACCTTCAGGTTATTTATTGGCTGATCCAGTTAAGTTCACAGTTGAAAGTGATAGCACTACACCAGAAGTTTCAGTAACAATGACTGATAAGAAAAATAAAGTATCATTTTCTAAAATAAACTCATCAGGAGCATATATATCAGGAGCAAAATTAGAAATAAGAACTAATGCAAGTGATGCAGGAACAGTACAAAATTTCTGTGGAGGAACATGTAGATGGACTTCAGGAACAAGTAAGAAAACATTTGAAGGAATACCAGCAGGAACCTATTATCTAGTAGAAACGGAGGCTCCATCAGGATATATTTTGGCAAGTCCGGTACAATTTACAGTTAGCGCTAATAGTACAACGGCAGAAGTTTCAGTAACAATGACTAATAATAAAAATGAACTTTATATTAGTAAACAAAGTTTAACAGATAAAAAAATATTACCAGGAGCAACACTTGAAATAAGAGATGCAAGTTGTACAGTAGTTCAAAACTTCTGTCAAGAAGGGGATAGTACATTATGTAGATGGAAAACAGGAGATTCTGATAAAAAGATAGTGGGAGTACCAAGTGGAACATATTGTTTAGTTGAAACTAGTGCTCCAGACGGATATGTATTAGCAGAAAAACAAACATTTAAAATAGAATCTGGTAAAAATCCGGCCAAAGTTATAATGTATAATAAATTAAATGAATTACACATAAGTAAGAAAAGTTTAACAAATAAAAAGGTGTTACCAGGAGCAAAACTAGAGATAAGAGATTCTGGATGTAAGACAGTTGAAAAATTTTGTAAAGATGAAAAAGGTAATGCTACTGCATGTGTATGGGAATCAACTGATGAAGAAAAAGTAATATTTGGGGTACCAAGTGGAACATATTGTTTAGTAGAAACAGTAGCGCCAGATGGATATGTATTAAGTACAGAAGAAGTAAAATTTAAAATAGAGTCTGGTAAGAATCCAAAATTAGTAGAAATGTTCAATAAATTGACATCAGTACAAATATATAAATTAAATGAAGAAACAGGAGAACCATTAAAGGGAGCAAAATTACAAATACAAGATAAAGATGGAAAGATGTTATATGAATGGATTTCTACAGAAGAACCATATGAGATATTAGGATTGAAAAAGGGAACCTATTATTTAGTAGAAATAGAGGCACCAGATGGATATGAAAAATATTCAGGTAAAATAGAATTTACTGTTGACGGAGAAAAAGATGTTGTTGAGTTGGAGTTAAACAATAAACCAGAATATGATGTTCCAGATACATTAGGTGGGAAATCAGCACTACTAATTGCCTTTGCAATGTTTGATATAGCTATAGGTATAGGAATAATTCTATATGTTAGAAAAAATAAAGCTCAAGAATAGTACAATTAACAAAAATAATTATTAATAAGTGATAATATGAGTTACTTTTCATTAGTAGAAAAATATTAATGAATGTAATTATATTTTCACTTTTTTTATTTGGTAATTAAAAATTTTCACTGCTTTTATAAAATAACATAATTTTATAAAAAATGTGTATTCTGTACTTAATTAGGAGTAAAAGGGCGTTTTTAATTGAAATATATAAAAAAAAGTGTTATAATTAATTTTAGAGTAGCAATAGGAGGTTATTAAAAAGTATATGAAAAGGAAAACGTTATTATTTTTAGTAGTAAATTTGTTATTAATTGTTGGAATCAGCAGTGCTAAAGCAGATTCAATAGGAAATATAACACAAGGCGATTATTTATATTATAATGGCTCAAGTGTTCAACATTCATCTGATCAAGGTACAGCTACATCTGGTGCAGGAAGCAACAACTGGTTTAGATATAAGTATGACACAACTAATAATGGTTTGGCATATATATGTCATTCAGGAAATATAACTCCACCTTTCAATGTATCATGTCAATATAAGCAATCGGCATCTGATGCAAAAAATTCATTAGGGGCTGCATATATTATAAGACAAATCTTTGGAACCGTAAATGGGGTAAGTTATAATGATTATACTTCAAATTTCGCTAAATATTATTGGGCTGAAATAACAGAATTAGCATATCTAAAAGCAACAGGCTCTAGTTATTATCTAAATATGTATGGAAACATTAAAGTTACTAGTAGTAAGACAATGAATCAATTAGTAAGTGAAGCTGAAACTTATGCTACAAAATATTATAATAAGCCACTTACTATAACTTTATCATCTAGTTCATTTACATTTTCATTAGATAGTGCAGGCACTAATTATGTTTCTAATAAAATATATATTAAGGATACTAATGGCAATGCGGATAGTATACAGGTTACTCAAACTGGTTCTAGTTCTCTTTTCAAATTTACAGATGCAACTGACAGTGGAGGACGTTATGTACAGTATAGTATTCCAAAGGCTAGTTTTTCAGGCTCATTAACTGTAGGAATTTCGGTAAAGGCTTCAAATAGTTATAATAAAATTAGGGTTTATAATTGTGGTGCTGATGTACAAGAGGTAAGCTCAACTAAACTTGATACTGTATCAAATAGTAAAACAGTTACAGCTTCAGGAACAGTAAAGAACGAAAAAGGTAAATTAACTGTAAAAAAGGTAGATGCTAGTGGCAATGCTGTAGCAGGAGCACAATTACAAGTATCTTGCCCAAAATCCAATTTAAGTACAACATTCACGACAACAACGAATGATAGAGTTTTTACGGATCTTGAAGTAGGGGATGTATGTACAGTAACAGAATTAAGTGCACCAGATAAATACGTAAAAATAACAACTCCAGTTACAGCTACGGTTACAGTAAGTGGGGTTACAGCCACACTTACAAATAAATTAAATAAAGTATCATTTTCTAAAATAAACTCATCAGGAGCATATATATCAGGAGCAAAATTAGAAATAAGAACTAATGCAAGTGATGCAGGAACAGTACAAAATTTCTGTGGAGGAACATGTAGATGGACTTCAGGAACAAGTAAGAAAACATTTGAAGGAATACCAGCAGGAACCTATTATCTAGTAGAAACGGAGGCTCCATCAGGATATATTTTGGCAAGTCCGGTACAATTTACAGTTAGCGCTAATAGTACAACGGCAGAAGTTTCAGTAACAATGACTAATAATAAAAATGAACTTTATATTAGTAAACAAAGTTTAACAGATAAAAAAATATTACCAGGAGCAACACTTGAAATAAGAGATGCAAGTTGTACAGTAGTTCAAAACTTCTGTCAAGAAGGGGATAGTACATTATGTAGATGGAAAACAGGAGATTCTGATAAAAAGATAGTGGGAGTACCAAGTGGAACATATTGTTTAGTTGAAACTAGTGCTCCAGACGGATATGTATTAGCAGAAAAACAAACATTTAAAATAGAATCTGGTAAAAATCCGGCCAAAGTTATAATGTATAATAAATTAAATGAATTACACATAAGTAAGAAAAGTTTAACAAATAAAAAGGTGTTACCAGGAGCAAAACTAGAGATAAGAGATTCTGGATGTAAGACAGTTGAAAAATTTTGTAAAGATGAAAAAGGTAATGCTACTGCATGTGTATGGGAATCAACTGATGAAGAAAAAGTAATATTTGGGGTACCAAGTGGAACATATTGTTTAGTAGAAACAGTAGCGCCAGATGGATATGTATTAAGTACAGAAGAAGTAAAATTTAAAATAGAGTCTGGTAAGAATCCAAAATTAGTAGAAATGTTCAATAAATTGACATCAGTACAAATATATAAATTAAATGAAGAAACAGGAGAACCATTAAAGGGAGCAAAATTACAAATACAAGATAAAGATGGAAAGATGTTATATGAATGGATTTCTACAGAAGAACCATATGAGATATTAGGATTGAAAAAGGGAACCTATTATTTAGTAGAAATAGAGGCACCAGATGGATATGAAAAATATTCAGGTAAAATAGAATTTACTGTTGACGGAGAAAAAGATGTTGTTGAGTTGGAGTTAAACAATAAACCAGAATATGATGTTCCAGATACATTAGGTGGGAAATCAGCACTACTAATTGCCTTTGCAATGTTTGATATAGCTATAGGTATAGGAATAATTCTATATGTTAGAAAAAATAAAGCTCAAGAATAGTACAGTAGCGCTCATTGGAATAATAGTAATATGTAGTGGAATATTCTTAGGAATGTATGAATATTTTAAAGAAAAAAAAGATAATGCATTTTCGGAAATGAATATATTACTATATGAAAGTGAAACACCAGAAAATATTGAAGTTGATGATGAAAAAAAACCAGACATTGACAAAGAACAAGAACCTGATGATGGAAACAAAGAGGAGCAAACGCCAAATCAGAGTCAGGGATATACATATGATTTCATTGGAGTTTTAGAAATACCAAAAATTAACTTGAAAAGAGGATTTTTGGATGTAAATTCAAGATATAATAATGTAGACTACAATATTACAGTTATTAGAGGTTCAACAATGCCAGATACTGTTAATAATAATTTAATATTAGCCTCACATTCTGGATACTGTGACATTTGTTTCTTCCATAATTTATATAAATTAGGAAAAGGAGATATGGCATATATATATTACAAAAATGTTAAATATGCTTACAAGATTGTAAATATATATGAAGTACAAAAAGATGGTACAGTAGCAGTAAGTAGAGATGGAAGTAAAAATTGTTTAACGCTTATAACTTGTACTAGAAATAGTAATACAAAGCAGACTGTATATATCTTAGAATTAACAAGTAAAAATAACTATTAAGAGGTGATAAAATGAACGACTTTTCATTAGTAGAAAAATTGAAAATATTAATGAATGTAATTCTATCTTCACCTCTTTTTTTAATTATTGTAATTGGGGCTACGATAATGTTAGTATTTTTTGCTGTTACAGTAGTCTCAAATATAAAAATTAATAAATATGTATTTATTGGAGTATGGGTACTTTTCGGATTAATTATACTTATTAAGTATAATAAGATATTTATAGAACTCATAGATAACTTTTTTGATTTTATATTTAGTGCTTTATATTTTCCAGGAGTCGCGGAATATATAATATTATTAATAATATCTAACTTCTTTTTTGCTTATAGTATATTTACAAAAAAGATATTAAAATATCATAAAATTATTAATATTACTACAACATTAATAATTGATGCTTTACTTATAATAATAATGGATATAGTAAATACAAATAATATTAATATATATGATAAAGTAACGATTTTTTCTAATTCTAATTTGTTAGTACTTTTAGAATTATCAACTGCTATTTTTACATCTTGGCTATTATTAAATATACTTATATCAGCTAAACATAAATTAAAAAAATTAGATAAAAAAGAAACTCCAGAAATGCCAGAAATAATATTTGATTAAGTAGATTGCTCTACTTCTTTTTTTGTGTTATAATTCATATAGGTGGTGTTGTGATTATTGATGATAAATATGATTTAAATGATTTTGTAGCAAGTGAAGATAGTTTCATGAAAAAACATAATAATATTTATATTTCAAATGAACAGGTAAATATATTAAAAAAGTATAACATAGATATAAATAAATTTAATAATATAAACGAACTTATATTTGCTATAGAAGAATATTTAAATAATTCTAATGAATATGTTGAAGAGTTAGATCACGTATCTCAAACTTTATCTGAATATAATTACTACGCTAACACCAATAAATAAATTAATTCATTTGGGGGGTAAAATAATGGATGATATAGCAATTTATTTTGAAAAGGTAGATTTGCCTTTAGATATGTGTATTTTGAGACCAGTAAATGTAGTAAAAGGGAAATATATAGCAAAAGATAAATTTTTCTTAACTGAATATGGAGATTATCTTAGTAGTATCGATGATAGTTATGAGGTATTTAATAGTTCATATTTTGGACATCAGACAACACTAGAAAAACTTAAAAAAAGTTTTGGTGATAAAGAATATGTAGAATTACTTAATGACTATTTTTATTCATGTGCAGAATATTATTATTTAGGCTATTATGATGATAAGTCTAGTAAACTTATAACTAGATATGTGCCACTTTCATATATAGAAAATTACGATTTAATGAGTAAAAAGAAGAAAGAGATTGGAATGCATTCTGATGAAAATCATAATAATAAATCTAAAATAATTGTAAAAAAGAATACTATAAATAATAAATCTAAAGTAACTGTAAAAAAATTGACTGAAAATAATAATTTAAATAAAAATAAAGTAAATATTTCATTAGGTGAACTTAGAAGTGAAGTATCTAAAAAAATAATTGGGCAATTAGATGCTGTAAATGATGTTACAAGAGAAATATATGTAAATCAAACATCACAAAATCCAAGAAATAGATCACATATTTTAATTGCAGGACCAACAGGTACTGGAAAGACAGAAATCGTATCAACAGTATGTGATATTATAAATTTACCATTTTTCATAGCGGATGCTACTGCATATACTAAAGAAGGCTATGTTGGTAAAAGCCCATATTCAATGATAGATAGTTTAGTTGAAGCAGCAGGTGGTGATGTTGCTAAAGCGCAAAATGGTATATTAGTAATAGATGAAGTAGATAAAAAATTGACAACTAGTGATGATAAAGTATCAGGTATTGATGTTATTTATTCCTTAAATAAAATGATGGAAAGAGGAATAATTGAAACTGATAAATATTTATTCGACACCTCTAATTTAACTATTATATTTATGGGAGCATTTCAGGATTTGTTCGAATCTAAGTTAAAAGAGCGCAATAGAAAAATGGGATTTGCTAATTCTGAAACAATTTCACAAAAATTAAATGTAAATCTTACTAGAGAGGATCTAGCTAAAAGCGGTATGCCAAGGGAGTTTATAGGTAGAATTGGTGATTTAACTCACACAAATCCATATACAGTAGAAGATTTAAAAAACATAATTCAAAAGTCTAGTATAAGTCCATTATTAATTCAAAAACAATATTTTAAAGATGCATTTAATATAGATATGATATGTACCGATGAATATATTACAGAAATAGCTAATATTGCTCATAAATTAGGTACAAATGCTAGATCACTTAAACCTATAATAAAAGAATCTTTAAAATATGCCATAGATTATGTTAGCGATAGAAAAGATGTTAAGAAACTTATATTGACAAAAGAAACTGCTCATGACAATAAAAAATACACTATTAACAAAAAAAGTTAATAGTTTTTTTTGTTTAAAAAAGGATTTGATAAAGTTTTATAGTATATATAATATAGAGGTTATATATGAACATAAAAAAAGAATTTAAAGAAAGTGATTATATTTTATCTAATATAAATGGATATTCTTTAGATATAGACCAAAGAAAGGCAGTTATATCTGATAAAAAGGCTAGTTTAGTAGTCGCAGGTGCTGGAAGTGGTAAAAGCCTTACAATGATTGGTAAAATTAGATATCTAATAGAAAGAAAAAATATAAAAGAAAATGAAATTTTATGTATTTCATTTACAAAAGATGCTTCTAATAATTTAGAAAATAATATTAAGAAAAATTATAATTACAATATAAAAGTTTATACATTTCATAAACTTTCTTTAGAATTTATAAAAAATAGTAACTATAATATATTTGATACAGATTTATTAGAATATACAGTATCAGAATATTTTAATTCTATCATATATAATAATAAAGATATGATTTTAAATGTAAAAAAGATATTAAATAAAATAGATACCCCTTATTCATTTATAGTTAAATCTAAAGAGTTAGAATCATTAAAAAAGACTATAATAACATTTATAAATCTTTTTAAAACTAATAATTATAGTTTTAACCATTTTCTTAAAATTAAGAATAATAAAGAAATTATATCAATAATAATAGATATATATTATCTATATGAAGAGGAGTTAAAAAGTACTAATAGTATAGACTTTAATGATATGATTAATCTAGCCATAGATTATGTTAAAAATAATAAAATACCAATGTATAAACATATAATAGTAGATGAATATCAAGATACTTCCTATATAAGATATTTATTACTAAAAGCCATAATAGATAAAACTGGCGCAAAATTAACATGTGTAGGCGATGATTATCAATCTATATATAGATTTAATGGTTGCGATATCAATATGTTTTTAGATTTTAAAAAATTATTCAAAGGTTCTAAAATATATAAAATAAAAAATACATATAGAAATAGTCAGGAATTAATAGATGTAGCAGGTTCATTTATAATGAAAAATAAAAGACAACTTTATAAAAAACTAATAAGTTCTAAGCATATACCTAAGCCTATAAAAATATATTATGGTAATAATATCGATAAAATAATTAATAATATTAATGATGATGATATATTTATACTAGGTAGGAACAATAATGATATAAAAAAATATAAATTAAGTAGTAATGTTAAATTTTTAACTGTACATGCTTCTAAAGGATTAGAAGCGGGACATGTCATAGTTTTAAATTTAACTGATAATATATTAGGATTTCCAAATAAAATTGTAGATCCTAAAATCTTAAAATACATAGGAAACATATACGATAGATATGAGTATGAAGAAGAAAGGAGACTTTTTTATGTTGCTTTAACCAGAACTAAAAATGAAGTTTATTTAGTATCAGATAAAAATAATAAATCGGTATTTATAAAGGAATTAGAAAAAGATTATAGTAAATATATAGATTACATTTAGTTTACATTTATAAATATAAGACTATAATTTTGCAATAAAATTACTAATTTGTGGTAATTTATGCCAATTTATTTTATCAATTTGACATACTGTTAGATTTTTGTTATGATAAATATGCTTCTTTAAAAAGAGTAGAGGTGTTAAAGTGAATTTAAAGAAAAAAACTGCAGAGATGGTTATACTGCTATCAGTTTTAGCGCTAGACTTATTTTTGTTTGGTTTTAATCTAAATAATATGGAAGATAAAAAACAACCAGATGAAAATAATATAGTTTCTGTTAGTGTTATAAACGCTACTGCAAATATCATAAATGCTAATAATATACAAAAATCTAATTTACAACCAGAAATAGTATATGATGGATTAACACTAGATGAATTAACAAATAAATTAAATAAATCACTTAATTCTACAATAGCAGGAAAAGGTAATTTAATAGCATCATATTCATTAGAAAAAGGTGTAGATCCATATATGGCAGAAGCAATTATATTACAAGAAACTGGTTGCAAATGGGATTGTAGTTATCTAGTTAAAAGTTGTAACAATGTAGGAGGACAAAAAGGTAGTGGCTGTGGTGGTTATAGTTACTTCCCATCCTTAGATGAAGGTATAAAAGCATTTATAGATAATTTATATAATAACTATGTAAGTTTAGGATTAACAACTCCAGAACAAATAAATCCAAAATATGCGGAAAGTACTTTATGGGCTGTTAATGTAAATTCATATATAGATATTATTAAAGCACAATAGTGCTTTTTTTATTGCATTATTGCATTATTACTTTACTTTCTTTACTATTAAATGGTTATCAAAAAGCACTCTTAAATATATTATCATGCAAAAATGGTACATTATTAGTGTGAAATTTATTGCAAAATAGCAAAAATAGTATAGTTTTTGTCAAAATTATGTTATAATTAGTAAGAATAGGAGTGATTAAGTGTGATAAGTAGAAGAATGCTCAACAATGGATTTGTCGTATTTATAGTATAAATTTATAAATTATAAAACTTTCGTTAATTAAAAACTTTTTTAAATTAAGATTATGTGTTTTAAATTTCAATTTATACACTGACTTGTGCTTTGCTTAAATTTTTGTGAGAGAGGAGGGCAAAAAATTTACTTAAAATAATTACATGTCAATAAGAATTCTTGTTTCAAACCTTTAAGCACATTAATCCACTTATTCTTAATGAATTAATATTAAAAAATAATGCAAAGACATTATTAATCAAAAATGGGAGGAAAAATATGAGATTTATTAAAACTGAAACAGGATTAACTAATTTAAAAACAAATGGAAATACTTCGATAAGTAATCAGAGATTAGGTAATCAATTATTAAATTCGTTAGTGAATGAAAATTCAAATGACAGTTTAGTCAAATATATTACAAGTCAGAAGGTGAAAAAATAATGAATTGTACAAACTGTGGAACATATAACAACCCACAATCAAAATTTTGTGTTAAATGTGGCAATGTTTTAAATGGTAATAATTTAAATCAAAATATTAATATACAACAAAACCATCAACAACAAATGCAACCTCAAATGCAACCTCAAATGCAACAAACTGTTAGTGAAAATACATCACATTTAAATTATTTTATGTATTTAATTACAATATTAGTAAAACCATTTAAATGCTATAGCGACAATGAAAGCAAATTAAATAATGGTAAAACTTCTATCATTTTAACATTAATAGTTACAGTAGTAATGACATTAGCAAGTTTGATTCAAACAATTATACCTACTGTAAGAGTTGCAAGTTATAATTGGACAGAAGGCTATACTTATTCATGGCAATGGGACAATTTAAAAAATATAAAGTGGGTAGAGGTTATTGGAAAAAACTTTTTAATCTATGTTGGTGTTATTTTAGCAGTTACTATTGTTTTCTATTTAGGAAGTTTAATAGTAAAAAAAGAATTGAGTTTTATTAAATCGTTATCAATATCAACTACTTCTGTAATTCCAGCAGTATGTGGTGCAATGATTTTATCTCCAATTCTTGGCATGATTTGGAGCCCATTAAGCATGGTGTTTACAATTATTGGTCTTGTATATTCCCTAATAATTTTGTATGAGTTTATGAATAAAGAATTAAATTTAGAAAAGGATAAAAAGATATATTTCAATCTTGTATGTTTTGGAATTCTTATTATTGCAGGATATTATGCCTATATGAAATTAGTAATGAGTTCAGTAACAAGTGGATTGAATAATCTTATGGATTTATTTAAATAATTATGTATAATAATGGAAATTTAAATCAAAATAATGGGAATATACCAACTAATATGGATTTGAACTATAATAGCAGTTCAAATGTAAATTATAATAATCAAAATCAAAACAATAGTTATATAAACAATAATTTTTCAAATAATCAAATAACAAATAATGTAACTAATAATAAATCAAAAAAGAAATTATTACTTTTAATTGCTGGAATTTTAATATTAGTAATAGCAATAGTTATATTTGCTACTTATAAATTTTTTGGAAACAAAAATTCGGAAATAAATGAAATATTTAGTGATTCCGTTTTAATTAGAGTAAAAAAAGATGATAAATATGGATATATAAATTTAGATGGAAAATTTGTCTTAGAACCAATTTACATAAAAGCAACAGCTTTTCAAGGAAATTATGCTGTGGTAAAAACTGTGGTTAATGAAGAAGGAATAAATGGTGAAATATATCAATTAATTGATAAAGAAGGAAATGCTAGAGCCCAAGCAAAGTATGATAGTGATATTAAATATATTTCTGAGTATGATATTTGGATAATTAACGATCAACTGTATAATAGTTCGTTAAAAAAATTATCTTCTGACAATGTTAAAGTTGAATATGAAAAATATGGATATTTAAAGTGGGAAGATATAAATAAAAAATCAGCAGGTATAATGGATACATCTGGTAAAGTTACTTATACTTATAATTATCAAAGTGGTGAATATTATTTTTCAGTGACCCCATCATATACAGCTCCAACATTAACGGAAAGATATTGTATCACAAATATTAATAATGAAAAATATGGAATTGTTAATTGTGACACTGGTAAAGTAGTTTACGATTATACAAAAAATCATATTTCAGATGAATATGATAACATGTTTGAAGTTTCTAAACGCAATCCTTGGGAATTTTTAACTTTAATGTATGTTCAAAACAATAAAATAGCATACCAAACTAATAGCAAAAATGTGGATTTAGATTATTTTTCTTCAGGGTATGTACAAATTTATGATACAGATAAGGATTATAGTAATAGATATTCTTATCTAGATGTTAAAACCGGTAACATTTCATCATCTCAACCTTCAAGTGATAATAGCAATATAAATTTAAATGAATGGGAAACTCTAACTGGAATAACTACAAAAAGTTGTAATAATGGCTATGGTTTAGTAAAAGGTGAAGAAGAAATTTTACCTTGTGAATGGTATAGCATTGACTATTTTGATACTTTATTATATCAGTATTTAATATCTAAAGGAAAAAATTATGTTATTACTAGAAAAAATAATAAAACTTATATAGTCGACTTAAAGAATGGAAAAGTTGTTGAAGAATTTAATACTTTAAATGTACATAAAGATGGAACAAGTACATTCATTTACTATAATGATTCTTCCACAAATGACAAAATTATTTATAATCTTGTTACTGGAAGAACAATGAAAACTACTACTAATAATAGTTTAAGTGTTTACCCAAATTATATAACAATTAAGGAAAATAATAAGAGAAATTATTATAATATGGATTTAAAATTAATATATACAGAGGAGGTATAATATGAAATTTATAAGGCAAAAGAGATTATTAGCTTTGATAGGCATAATTACACTTATTTTAGGTATAATATTACCATATTTGACTTTTTCATTCCTTGGATATTCTCAATCAATATCTCTATGGAAATATTGGGAAGGAAAAGTAATTTTAGTTTTAACAGTAGCAAATGCACTATTTATATTTAAGGATTATATTCAAAAATATATTCCTAAATTATTTTCAACAAATCTTGGCACAAAAATAGCCAATGTAACAAATCCTAAAATTTCTTTAATACCTACAATTTTAGTAGTAGGATTCGTTATTTATTTAAATACAAAATTTGATTTTAATGGAGAATATTTAAAAAATGGAATTGGATTTTATTTATTATGGTTAGGAATTATATGTTTAGTAGCACATGCAATAATATATAAAAAACCAACTGAAGAACAAGTTAATTCTAACACACAAACACAAATGCAACAACCAGCTCAAGCGCAAATGCAACAACCAGTTCAAGCGCAAATGCAACAACCAACACAAACACAAATGCAACAACCAACACAACCTCAAATGCAACAACCAACACAAACTCAAATGCAGCAACCAGTTCAAAATGGAGTGGTAAATAAAAAATTCTGCCCAAATTGTGGAAATCAATTAGATGAAACAGCAACACAATGTTTCATGTGTGGGAGTAAATTTTAATATGAAGCGCATATTTAATATATTTATTTTAATGGTAGTTTTAGTTGGTGTTGCTGGGTGTAGTTTTACAAAAGAAAAAATTAATAGTGATAGTCAGTTAGCTAAGGCAAAAGATTTAATGATAAATGATTTGGATAATTTTAGTTATACTGCAAACATTGTTGCAAAAACAGGAATCATCGATGTAACAACATCAATGAGTTGTAAAGAAGATCGTAAGAATAATATAGGATATTGTTCTACATCTACTTATGGAGTTAGTACAGAACAATATTATGATTATGGTAATGGTAAGTTATATTCAAAAGTATATTCTCCATATAGTAATGATGCTTCAAACGGTAAGTGGACATCTAGTTCTGTCAAAAATTCAAATACTAATTCATGGTTAAATTTAAATGATTATATTTTTGATATTAAGGAAGAAAAACAAGGTACTAGCACATTATATACAGGTGTAATATCAAGTGAAAAGCTTGCAAATGCAATGGCTCAAACAGATTCAAATATTGATACAAGTAGTATTGTTAATGGTGATATAAATATAAGCATCCTTGTTAATCCTTCAAATTATATAGAAAAAATGAATTTTGAAATGGAAATAATGGGAATTGTCGAAGAAGTTGAAATTACTTATGGTAATTATAATAGTTCTGGTTCAATAACTATTCCAAATGAAGCAAAATAAGATTAAATATTAGAAGATAACTATTTTAGATTAGTTATCTTTTTTTTATATACTAGGAAAATGCTTGGTAATATGAAAAAAGTTGTTTACAAACATATGTATTCATAGTATAATATATATAGGTGGTGATTATATGCA